>JABSSK010000117.1:3779-12515 GCA_013214265.1 Saprospiraceae bacterium
CAAGAGAATCTAGAGCCAGGGACGTTTCCTCCGCGGTCAGCGGATTTCTCCGCCGTTGAGGTTTCTGAGGGAAACAATCCCGCGTCCGTGGCAACCAAGGATTTTGATTACCTTCTTAATCAGACCCGAGAAGCTTTAGAGTCGATTGATTCACCGCCGGGCGATCAACTGAATAGGTTTTCGGTATTTACAATCTTTATGGGAGAAGGAATGCCTTTTCCATTTACGGAAGTCAGCCGGATGAACGCGTACCTCTAGGTAGTTTTACCACACCGGAAGCCATTCGTTTTTCTGTAGTTGGTAATATTATTCCTTCCATTTCCTATAATTTCAAATTCAAATAAATATGATTCTATTTAATATAAAAATCCGTTCTGCTATTTTTATCTTGCTTGGTGGTATCATCATGTCTTGTGAGGACCCTATTGAGGTGCCGAGTGACTTTTCCGATGCTCAGTTGGTGGTTGATGCTTGGATTACCAACGAAAGTAAACCCCAAACCATTCGGCTCAGTCAGTCTATAGATTATTTTGAGGGTGGGGAAGCGCCTAATGTATCCGGTGCAACTGTTCAGGTTTGTAATGGCCGCAGTGGGGCTTGTTTTATGTTTGAAGAGGAAGCTAACGGAATATATACCTGGACACCGCAAGGTCAGGAAAGATTGGGAGTTGTAGGGGATAATTATACCCTTACCATAGCAGTTGCTGGGCGTTCATATCTTGGTTCTACCGCTACGAATCGGACTACTCGGATTGATTCCATAGCTTTAAATCGTGAGGAGGGATCTATCTTTTTTGAGGAAGGGATCTATGCGCAATTATACGCTTTTGATTCTGTTGGTTATGGTGATACCTACTGGATTCGCGCCTATAAGAATGGTGCGTTATTGAATCGACCAGTGGAAAATGTAATTGCTTGGGATGCTACTTTTGATGGAGGGACAGGTTTGGATGGGTCGTATTTTATTGTACCTATCCGTGCAAGCATCAATGAAATTGATGATGAGGGGGCAACAGTTCCTTATCAGCCTGGTGATGAAATCTATGTGGAGGTCCATTCTATTTCGCGGGAAGCATTTACTTTCCTCAATATTGCTTTTGAGCAAATATTGAATGAAGGCATTTTTGCTGTACCACTTGCTAATGCAGTTGGGAATATTGCGGATGTGGAGACAGGAGAAAAAGTATTAGGCATATTTAACATTGCTCAAGTGCATAGCATGAGTCGGACAGTGGAATAATGGTTTGAGCTATGATACTGGATGCGTGAAGCAAATAGGGTCTACTCCCAATCGCTTCACGCATCTTATTTTGTAGGGGTAGGTATTAAAGAATGATTTGGAGAAGTATTGTTTCGATACCTGCATGGGTCAAGGGTTTAATATGGTGGCGATCCGTTCCATGTTACAATTAGACGGTTCATAAAGGGAGATTGACGATTTACAATAAAACATGGGCACCGAGGGGGTAATTTCCTCATTTTGTGCTGGTATTTAAGATTTGGGCTTTAACGATTTTTTCGAAGGAGTTAACCGCTTAAGGATATGAATTTTTGAATGGTGCTTTTTCACTTACAGTTTAGCATTATTTGTATCCATGGATTATTGATTATGAAAATTCTGACTAACCGACATACCATACGTGACCTTATAGGTTTTAGGGATATTTACCTGATGCTATTTGGTATTCCTATTCTAGGTTTTCTGGTTCCTATTTTATTTTTTGGATATTCTTTGGAGGATGGTATTGTCAGTTATCTTCCTAAATGGGTGATTTCCATATGCTATGCGACGAGCTACTGGTTTTCTGTTCGAACTATTTTTTTGTATTCCCGACAGAAGTATCCAGAAGCGGAACAAACTTGGAAGCGATTGCTATTCATATTGGTATTGTTCGTGCCTTCTTACATTCTGATAAATATTGTTTTGGGGGCCATTCAGTTGGGCCTCTCTATGTCATCGATGCGTTCGCTTCTAGAGCTGAATGTGGGTTCAATTAGTGTTATCTTAATTGTTAGTACTTTTTACGAAAGTGCTTATTTCTATGCCCAATGGAAAGAATCACTGGTGGAGCAAGAGCGCTTGAGAAGAATGCACACCGAATCACAACTGGAAGGTTTGAAGAATCAGGTCAATCCACATTTCTTGTTCAATAGTCTGAACACCTTGGCATTTATTATCTCAGAAAACCCTGATCGGGGCATACGTTTTGTTCAGGAATTATCACGGGTATACCGGTATATATTAGAAACTCGAAATACCCAGTTGGTATCACTTTCTGATGAGCTTACGTTTTTAGATGCTTATATATTTCTAGTCAAGGAACGATTTGGTGACAAACTCCAGATTCACCAGAATTTTCCGGAAGGGATTAAAAAAAAGAAAGTTATTGCATTGGCCCTTCAGATGTTAATTGAAAATGCCATAAAGCATAACGAAATTTCAAGTGCTCACCCATTAGTAATTAACATTTTTAGTGATATGGGGTGTTTGGTTGTGCAGAATTCACTCCGAATAAAGCAGCAAAAGCAGGTTTCTACCCAAATTGGATTACATAATATTCAGAGTCGGTACCAGTTTTTTACCAATGCAGAAGTACGAATCACACAATCTGATCAGCACTTTACGGTTGCGTTACCTTTGTTGGATGAGCATACGAATATCCCCCAAATACATAACGAACAGGATGCGGTACGACCTGATTAATCAGATGCTTTTGGGTACACAACTTTTTTGCCGCTTAAGAGTTACACTGACGTGAAAAAAGTACAAAAACTTCTGTTGGTGCTCAGCCTGGTAGGTTATATGCTAGCTCCCGTTATGGCTCAGCATACATTGACAGTTCAGATAGATAATATTGTTCCTGAATCTGGTACGGTTTATTTGGCTTTATACGAATCGGCTGCAGCTTATAAAGTTAGTGAGTCCGGTTTACCGTTCAAGATAGGGTCATTACCCGCTCAGCAGTTGGATACGGATGTTTTTCAATGGACTGATGTTCCTGCTGGTGAGTATGGTGTAGCACTTTATCAGGATATCAATAACAGCGAGTATATTGATAAGACACGACTGGGTATACCGAAAGAGCCCTATGCATTCTCCAATAACCCCAGAGCAAAATGGCGCAAGCCTAAGTTTTCGGAAATAACGTTTACTATGGAAGAAAAACCAACTACGATCAAGGTTCAGCTCCAGTTCTGGAAAAATATGTGATGCTCTAACTCCTCCTAACCACTCTTTTCTTGGATACTTTTTAGAATAAAAAGTGAAACCAAATGCACACAAATTCAAAGCAGTATGTTCCTTGTATCCAAGTAGGTACATGAACTGAAGGGCAAGGCTATACTAGACATTCAGGTGACAACACCTACATGGGGGCATGTATAGATTAACTAATAATTTATAGCTGATAAAGGTTAGGCTGTTATTATTCCACTTTGCTTACCCTAGTTCTGAGGGATAGAGAGTGGGCTGACTCCATTCTGGGGCAAAAAGTGCAATGAGCACACATAGAATAAAAACTAGAAAAGCAACAAATATATCGGGCGTGTTGGTGGTTTTGTATTGTATTTTCATAAAGGGGTAATTTAAGAAACTGGGTTATCTTATCGGTCTATCCAACGTTTGAAGTCATTAACTCTGTCCCGACTTACGATTAAGTCAAAAGGACTTTTAGGATCAGACTCAATTTTCAATCTACTGTTAAAATAAGTGAAAATACGATTAATAGCACGCAGACGTATTATGAATTTTCGATTTATGCGAAAAAAATCATCTGGATTTAACAAATGGGTTAACTGATCTAATGAAAAATCGAGGTGAAACTTTCTTTTATCTTGTAATTGAGCATAGACCATCCCGCCATCAGAGAAGACATAATTAATGTCAGCCGTTTCAATAAAACGGATCTCTTCCCCTATTTTAAGCAGAAAGCGCTCTTTGTATTTAGGTTCCTGCACGGTATGCAGAAAGGCTTGCCATTGGCTCAAATCAGGAGGGGTATTATTTTCTTGGCCCTTATACTTTTTAAGCGCTCTTGATAGCTCTTTTTCTTCAATAGGTTTCAATAAATAATCGATACTATTGACACGAAAAGCTTGTAAAGCATATTCATCATAGGCGGTTGTGAAAATAATGGGCGATGATACAGTTACAGATTCGAATATATCAAAGCTTTGGCCGTCAGCTAATTGAATATCCATAAATATGAGGTCAGGATGTTCATGTGTATTCAGAAAAGTAACAGCAGCTGCGACGGAATCAAGGACAGACACTATACGTGCCTGAGGCTGATGTTTTTCAATCATGGCCTGCAGCCTTTTTGCCGCAGGGGTTTCATCTTCAATAATAAGGCAGGTCATAGGAGCACCATCAAGATTTTACAGAAAACTAGAATGTAATATATAGATAATCGATTCAGTGTTTCCACCATTTTTTCAGCGTGACATTAATAGCTCCCATTTCAGGATATAATATATGGCTAACTTCATGGAAGGTGGGAAGGCGAAACTTGGAAGGTGGTTTTTTGGTAAAGGCAAATGGTTCGGTAGGAACCCCCAGTAGGTTCTGATCTAGGTGCCCATTATTGTTGATATCATGAAACACAGCAATAGCATAAGTACCATTAGGTAAATTTGCTAATACAATATCCATCTTTCCCGGGTGGTTTATTCGATAGCCTTTAACGATAGCTTTTTCCTTGATCAGAAAGTTTTCTTGGGCGTCATAAATACCAATCCAGATCATACCTTCGACAGAGGTAATATTGGATACGGATAATGTGATTTGACTAGGCGGATAAGAAACCTGACCTACGATCATTAATGATAAAAGAAATGATAGTAACATATATAAAACAGGGGTTTAATGTTAAGATCTTAAAATTATAGAAGAAAAATAGTCCGTGGAATAACTTCTAGATATTTCGGTCCAGTATTTGTAGGTTTGTATAACAAGTTGCAAACGCATTTCACATTTGCCCACAATCTATGACATCATTTGATCAATTACTGAAAATAGTTGCATGTTATCAAAAAGACCTGCTGGCTTTATTTGAGGCTACTGGCTCACCAAAGGAACGCATCTTTTTGTCCTTGTATTTGTCGGGGAAACGCAATGAAAGGGATATTATTGACCTTTATGGAAAAAGTGCCGCTGCGGCATATAAAATAAAAAATCAAGTTAAGCGGCGGCTCGTGCAGCAACTCATACAAGTTGATTCGGATAGATTAGGGCGTAGCGCCAGAAACAAAGCTCATTTCTTTTGTCACCAACTGGTTTTGGCTATCAGAATTTTAGTTTCAGAAAACCAAAATATGGCCGCGATGGATCTGACTCGTTTAGTGCTAAAAAAAGCAAAACGTTTTTCCTTTACAGACATAATTGTTGATGTCGGACGGGTTATTCGACGGGTAAAATTTTATACCCCAGATACAGCATTTAAAGTTTTAGAATGGGATAACATAGTACAAGAGGCTCAAAACGCCTTGTTTTGGGAAGACCGCCTGGAGGAGGTCTATTTGAACATTGAGCAAAATACTCGATTTGTAGCTGGTGCTCAGCCATCCTTTCATGATGATGCCCAGCGTATTTTGCAGGATCTTCCTCCAATCCAAACATCTTATTTTCGCCTTACGTTGTATCGCATGCTTCTCAGGATTGAATTAAGCATTGCTGCTTATCAATTCGAAAACGCATTGCACCTGTGTGAAAGAACTATTACTATGTTGGAAAATTGGTCTTTCAACACCCAGGAGGCACAAGTATTGGTGCTATTACAACAGGCAGACTGTATACTCTTGATGGGTGACCTATCTATGATGGAGCAATTTAGGGTGCAACATGAAAATAATTTCACGCAGAATTCCCCAGAGTGGTTAAAGCTGCAGGAAAAACGAATTCGTTTGGCTTTTAAAAAAGAAGCCTATCAGGATGCTCTGGAAATATATCAATGCACCAATACACAAAAAGGCATGCAGCACGCTTTGGAGCCTACCAAGGAATTATGGATTGTCTTTGATGCTTATTTAAAATGGTTGCAGGCTTGTGAGATCATTTTGAATAAACCAAGGCAGGACGCAGGTACATTTAGAATTGGAAAATTTTTGAATGAGGTACCCAGTCTGTTCAAAGACAAAAAAGGAATGAATGTATCTATTCGGGTTATCCATTTTTTAATCTTGCTTTCGCAAAATAAATTGGATCAGATCATTGACGGAATGGAAGCACTGAAAAAATATAACCAACGGTATTTGTATAATCAGGAAAATCCACGCTTATACTGTTTTTTGAAAATGCTGATAGAAATACCTAAGAATAATTTCAATCCGTCAGTAATCAAGAACAAAACAAAGGAATACTATCAACAATTAGTGTCGGAGGATCATAAGTATAGATTTATATCATTTGAATTCGAAATTATTCCCTTTGAACTTCTCTGGGAATTGGTTCTGGGTAATTTATCTAAAAAATTATCATCAATAGATTTGTAATAAATATCAATTTGTGGTTCAAATTTTTTTTTCACAAAGCACTTTAATAGGACATATTATATATTATGTTTTTGGATTATTAGCTTTTCTTAGCAGGTAAGAACTAGTATTAATTGTCTTTTATCACTTTCTGCGTAGTACTTAACTTGTCTCATCTCAAATACTCCCCTTAGTAGAGGCAAATCATAGCATATTTTATTTTCCTAAATTTTCTCCCTTTCAAACTAATAGTGTCTCCTATTTAGAACACTTAGTATTCCCCTATCTCTAAACCCTTGACTTGACAGGTGTTCCGTTCCTGATACGAGTTGGCTAGTTACGTCCTTTCTGTAATTATTATGAGTAAACTAAACTGTTACTTAATCACATTTTTTGGAGATAAGAATCATAATCAACATTCATGAAATTAAGTTATCTAAATGCTAGCTTACGATCGGTAAGCTTTCGATCCATTGGTATAACCGCATTACTCTTTAGCAGTTTCTTATACTTTTTAAGTATTGGAAACCAATATATAATGAATGATGATGTTTTTAATGCATCGATTTCATTGAGTAATAATTCACCCAGTACAGTCAACGCTGGATCCCCCGTGACATACATTATCAAATACAGTACACAGTCCAATACGAATAACTTTAATAACGCTCAAATTCTGGTTACCATACCGGCACCGGAAGTTGTTTTTTTAGGGTTTACCGGAACTGCGGATGTATTTAATACCAACTTTCAGCAAGTGGGTAATGAATATCAATTAGCCATTGATATGATCGACCCCTTACCTGCCGGGTCGACTGGGCAGATGGAGTTTGAGGTTAGTTATGCAGCAGGAAGCCTTTGTGATGGCGAAATCATTACAGTAGGTATTAGTCGAACCGCTGATAATGCCTTAGGCCCTAATGAGGGTCCCAGTAGTGTAGATGTAACGGTAAATGATGATACCGAGCCTTTTTCTATACAAATTGATCAATCTGGAATCATAATTACGGATAGGGAAATTGACTTTACCCTTGATGTGCTGGATAATAGTACTGTCGTAGACGAACTCAGTAATCGTATGCTTATTGTCTCCGTGCCTATGGATGTACGTATCGAGTCATGCAGTGGTTGTGATCAGCAAGGGAGCCTTCCGACGGATGGACTTACTCAACTCACCTGGAATTTAGGTACTGTTTCGTCATCCAACTTACCTAACAATACGTTTTCAGTAACCTTGCCTTCAGATGATTACGGGGAGGGTGATTCGGAAGTGTTTGTAGCAACCCTTTCGGGTGATGATAATATTTGCTCAATGGCTGGTATATCGATTATGGATCAAACTGAAATAACGGTTCAGCCACCCCCTGCTCCGACACCAATGGTACAATGCATTCAACCAGCTATTTCTGAGACAATTATTGGAGAATCAGGAATACTTACTTTTTCATTTAAGAATAGTTCCACACTGGCATCCCTTGATGATTTCACCTATTCTCTTTCCATTCCACCAGCAATGGCCATTACATCACTACCCAATGTGACTTTCACAGATGGTGTGAGTACTTCTGATTTTGAAACTGGCCTTTCTGCTCAGCTTTCCTATACAACGAATGTAGCTGGACCAACCGTAGTTAACTTCACAACAAATACGACCAGTAGTGCTGTGAGTATCATGGGAGTAGGAGAATACATCACTAGTTTAACCTATACGTTTAATGACCCTGTTCCCGA
This sequence comes from Saprospiraceae bacterium, assembly GCA_013214265.1. Classification (GTDB taxonomy): domain Bacteria; phylum Bacteroidota; class Bacteroidia; order Chitinophagales; family Saprospiraceae; genus DT-110. The sequence continues at coordinate 11,979 of JABSSK010000117.1, forward strand.
AAACTTTATGCCTATTGGTAACTTAATAGTTGTTGGCTACACGGTATTGGAAACACTAACAGATGGTATACTAGTCAATGGTGCTAACCCAAGAATTGCTGATAATTTAAGCTGCGTAGATTGTGATAATAATCCCGATTATGATTGTTTGGATGTAGAGGGAAGCTTATCCGCAACATTTATGGCGACACCCGTTTCTGCTACTGGTAACTGTTCGGTAACAGAGGTTATCCGTGACCCCGAAGTAGGAATTCAGGGGGTGGGTAAAAGCTTAGATAAAACGAGTGGTTATTATCCGCGCGAAGAAGTAACATTTACCTTGGCATTTGAAAATTGTGGAACGGACCCTTTAACGAGTACTGTTATTACGGATGAGCTAGAGTCAGGCCTTACAATTGATCCTACTTCTTTTAGCTATTCAGGGTTTTCAGCTTTACCGTCCCCACCAACCATCATCAACAATAGCGATGGGAGCACACTTCTGACCTGGAATATTGGTGTTTTACCCGCTGCTGATCCTTGTCAAGCATATGAAAT
>JABSSK010000118.1 GCA_013214265.1 Saprospiraceae bacterium
TTCAGTTCCCGGATCAGGTCCGATAGCCAGTTTACCCTTTCGCCAGTTAGGAAGTCCAGAGGTATGAAATAAAACAACTCTAGCCGTAATCTGTTTATACCGTTTATCATCTGCAAGATCTGCATTCGGGTAATATTTATACAATGGCGTGTCCAAATCTAATACGCCTTTTTCGGAAAGCTTAATTACGGTATAGGCAAAAACCGGTTTTGTTAAAGAACATGCTTCAAAGAGGGTATTTGCATCGACTACTTCCTTAGTTTCAAGGCTTTTGATACCTAGACTCTTATGATAAAATGTGCTATCCTTATCGAATATTGCAATAGAGATTCCCGGAATTTGGAGAGAATCTATTTTGCTCAGTACAAATTGCTCTATTTTATGGTGGTTTAGATGGCTTAGTTCACCAATTGTATGGTTTTGCCCGATCAAGGAATAGTTCAAAGAACATAAGGAAACAGCGACTATGAAAAAAATTGTTTTGCGTTTTTGCATAACAAAAAGCATAAGTTTTTGTGATTTACTGTTTATTACGATCTTCTGAAGATAACATTTTTTCATACTTGTCTAGAGTATACCAGGCGTCATAAAATTCTGCTACTGCTTCATCTGAACCCCTAACGGCAGTATTGATCATCATAAACTTACCGGTTTTGGATGCTGGGTTGAAAAACATAAAAGTTGCTACTCCTGGGTCTCCTCCAGTATGTCCTATAAGACCTGTATAGGTATGACCTATAAAGATGCCGGAGTTGTATTCTTCATCAAATTCAAAGTCATCGTCTCTTTCTTCTAAGAAGTTATCTGCTTGAAGTTGTTCTCTAAAATACTCTTGATATCCTTCTTTACTAAGCAAAGTGCCTTCGCCGTTATATCCTTTAATTAATTCTGTTAAATACTTAGCCATGTCAGCACTGCTAGTGAGTAGCCCGCCATCTGGATAAGTTATTAAGGAATAAAAAGGCAATTCTATACTTGGCTTGATATATAGCTTTGAATGGTCGGGTAGGTCGATATCGTCAAATGACCATCCGGAAGATGACATATTAAGTGGTTTCAAGATGTGTTCGGTAGCAAATTGATTAAATGACTTATTTGTAGCAATCTCTAAAACCGCTGCTGCTAATGAAGATCCCACATTACTGTATTCGAAAATTTCACCAGGTTTATGTTTAAGAAACCCCTCTTCTTGATACCATTCACCGTCTTTTGTTAATAGTTTTTCCAAAAAGTTGATAAGCGAAATAGCGGTATTAGGAGGATTGAAAATCTCCGACATATCCATTACAGAATCAGGAACCACTACATGGTCTGTAAGGACATAACATTTTTCATCATAAACGTCTGTATCCAATAAAGAAGACGTATGTGTTGCAAGTTGCCGGATAGTGATTGGTACATCTGGGAAATGTGGGTTTTTTACTTCAAACGGAAGGTATTTTGATATGGGGTCGTCTAGTTGCAATAAATTGAGATCTTGGGCTTTTAAGAGTGATATCCCGATAAATGTTTTGGAAACTGAGCCAATGTTTTGGACAGAATTCTCGGTATACGTTGAGTTGGTTTCGATATTGGAATAGCCAAAGCCACTCGAATACACTGTTCCATTCTTATTGACCAAAGCCACGCCAAATCCATTAATGAATCCTTTGTCATGAATTGTTTGGAGTTTATGCGTCAAAGAGTCTAGCTCATAGTTGGTTTCAGCATTTCGATTAGATTGGTTTTTTGACTGACACGACGCGAAAACAATAGCCAGTAATACAAAAAAAAGTTTATTCATTTTTTAAGTCTTTAATAATTCTGACTAACGTAAAAAAGATTATTGATTTACAGTATTTTATACATGAGAATTTAACAAACATTTTTTACGTTAGCATTGGTAATCATTTTTGAGAAGGAAGATTTTTTAGTTTCCCCTTTGAAAATCTGTTCTCGAAAACTGTCGAATTATGCATAACGGTGAGTGTATGTGCCGTTGTCGTCCCGCAGGGCGGCTATGGCATATACACAGTGTTGTATGCCGTATTTATTTCTCACATTCCTTTTTTAGTTGTTCAAGCCAATATAACATATCTTCTACTAATTTTTCGTTCATTTTCTTCTTCATTAAGTTGATAATCCAACCTTCCATACTTTCTTCCACCCTGACTCTTGTGCCATTTTCAGTTGGTTCTAAATACCAATTGTGAATCGCACTTGCACCAAACGCTTTTCCTTGCCAACCAAGAATTTTATTAGGTGTAAGAGAATGGATTTTTGATTTGATTTTACTTCCATTAGTTTTCCAAGTAAAAGTATTTCCAACTTCTAAATTATCGTTTAGTATTGGCTTTTTTATTCTTTCATTCCATTTGTCCCAACTTTCAATATTGGTCAAAATATGCCACACTTTTTCGAGTGTGGCTTTAATTACGATTTCGTTTTTTTGTGCTACTGGTGCTTCTTGATTGATTGTCATTTGTGATTGATTTTGCGCTTTGACGTTAATAGTCATTGCTGTTAAAAAAAATTAGAATTAATCTCTGCATCATTTTTATTAAATTTTGATAATGCAAAGTTGGGAACTAATTTTTCGTGTCGGCTTGACATAAATCAAGAAGTGTATTTCGTTTGCTTTTTTCGTATTCGGCTTAATGTCTCGGCTGTCATTCCAAGCATTGAAGCTATTTGATTAAGTGGTACTTCATTAAATAAACTTGGGTTGAAGGCAAATAGTTGATTGTATCTTTCCTCTGCATTAAGTGCCAAATGGGAAACCACTCTGTTTTCTAATACGGTAAAGCACTTGGCTAAAAACATCTTTTCTAACTTATCCCATCTTGGTACTCTTGCTGAAATTTTGTTGTAATCTTCCTTCGAAATCACCAAAAGTTCTACATCCGTCATTGCTTGGTAGTTTACCTTTGATTTTTTGCCGAACAGAAACCCTGATAGATCAACAGCAAAATATCCGCTATTAGAAAACCATTTTGTTACTTCTTTGTCATTTACATATAAGAATTCTCGAAGTATTCCCTTTTCCACAAAACCCATTAGTTTCACGTATTGACCTTCTTTCAAGAAATAATCTCCTTCTAAAATTACTTTTGGCTTAAAAAATTCTTTTATCTGTTGAAATTCACTTTCAGTAAATCCAAAGGTTTGAATTATATGTTTTTTTAGTTCAGACATCTATTTTTTGTCTCGTCTATATGGCATACAACGTTCAGGCTAAAAAGCGTAGCGCCTTAGCGCTATGATATTTTAGCCATTGTTGTACACCGTTTTATTCTTTCATTTTATTCAGGATATTGCTCACATAGTTTGTATGATTTGCAAATCCATTGTTTTCTGGGTTGTCAAGATCAATCATCGACCCCAATCCGGTGTCGAAGATTTGCCATCCGTTTTGCTTTGAAATTTCAATCAATTCAAATAACCCGTTTTCACCATGCAGACTTAAGATTTTGTTACTGACAGGTTCATCATCAGTGAAGAAGTCAATAAAGAAATTTATTCCTTTTATCCGTCGATGATTTTCATCTTTTACCATTTCATCGAACGAATTTTCAAGAATATCTGCAAAGTCTATAGGAACGAGTTTGTCTTCGTCCAATTCTTCGATTGATTCAATTTTTTCTTTCGAATTAAACAAAACAATATCCCAGCTCATTTCTTCTCTTTAATGGTGTACAACGTTCCGTGCAACTGCCGTGGCATTACACGCATTATTTCCATCAATATAATATTTTATCCATTATCTCCTATGAGACCCTCGGCAGCTAATGACCTGTATGCCATGTGACAGTTGCACTGTGTTAGAGGCCGTTTTTATTTTTAATTTATCTATGTTCTGCGTGTGTTTATACGTACGAAACGAATGACCAGAACGAAATAATGAAGGCTGTTGGTGTGGGCGAAAATGCTAGGAGCGATAAACGCGGGAAGGCAAAACACAATACAGGGTGACCATCGCTTTTGTGGGCACAACTTGTGACGAGTCACCCATCCTTTCAGCGTAGCCTTGTGTTGATGGGCTAGTGTAAGCCAGTTTCGGTCTATTTGTGGCAAGGCTTAATCTGTTTTAAATTCAGTCAAGTTGCTCAGGCGATATCAAAATTTTATGGCCTCTAACGGTATCGTATAACCGTCCGTTACGGGTTTAAAGTTAGGGTTTTAGGTTAAGCACTGTATTTAGCAATTCCGAGTGGATTCGGACGTAGTCGAATCCGCCGTAATTGCGGTTATACATTGTTGGCCATAGTAATTAGTTAGCGTTTAATTTGGTGATAAATTCATCTAAAGAATTAAGAACTATTTCCGGCTTCTCTATATAGATATGATGCCCACTTTCAATCAAAATAAATGTATTTATATCATTAGAATATTTATCAAATATCTGTTTATGCCATTCTGTATTTAACTCATTAAACTTATCGCTTTTATTATCAGCACTCAATAAATATAGGGGCATATCCTTTGCAATTTCGTCAAGCTTTTGAAACTGTGCTAAGGAAATTTTTTCTGCATAAGCCTCCATCCCATAAGTTTTAATGGCTTTTGAAGTTTTATAAGTTGGGTGGGGCGGATTTGGAAGTAAATAATATGGTATTCCACTCCAGGACATATTTCGAAATGACCAATTCATCATTTTTAATGATAATGACCATTCGTTAGGATTATCATCATCAAAACCTACATCACCCTGATAAGGATCAATGAGGTATAATCCTAGGACTTCATTTGGATATTTTTTAGCATAGTATCTTGCAATAAAGCCACCCGCTGAATGACCAATTAAAATATATGGACTTGGAATGTTTTCTTTTTCTAGAATCGTATTCAATTCTATACTTATATTGTCAATCGATCTTGGTAAAACACCTTCTTCACTAAAGCCTAAACCAGACCTATCATACATAAATACTCGACCTCTATCATTTAATTCATTGGCTATGTTAGCCCAAGTATGCATAGATTCTCCAAGTCCAGCTATTAAAACAAAAGTAAACTCACCTTTGTCTAAATATTTGTAATGGATTTTATTTTCACCAATATCAGAGAATTTTCCTGATGGTTGAAATTCATTTTCGACTTCAGAATCATAGTTCGATTGCCTAATTGTACCATAAATCAGAATTCCAATAATTAAAACGATTAAAATTCTAAGTACCCATTTGAAAATTCGCTTTATCATAAGTAGTGGTTTAATTATTATGGCCAACGGATTGTGTATATGTAGTTGCGTGGTTTAACACTTAACTTTGCAAATACACACCAAACTGAAAATCCGCGAGGATTTTTAGAAATAGGGGAGAACAAGCAATTACTTATAGCCATTGTTGTATGCAGTTTTTTTATTCATCAGTTCGATTGAAGTAATTGCAATCCAACCAAAAACTATCGCGAATACTAACCTATGAGTAATCGGCATTGACCATAACCCAAATACAAAACCAATCATTGACAAGACTAGAATAATAGCAGTCAAATTCGCTCGTTTTCTAATTTTTTGTTTTAAGTTTTGGTTATATCCAAGTCTCGAAAGTCCGAATAACCAAAATACCAATCCTAGGCAAATGGCTACTATGTGGCCTTTAGAAACAGACGTTCTGGAAAATTCCATATCAATCGGAATTGCTGTAAAGGCAAATCCTAATCCAAATAAGGACAATAGTATTGACAACAGTTTGTCATTCAGTAATTTTCCGTACAAAAGTCCGAATACAAAAAGTAATATCCCCACTACTACAAATCCTATCAAATTAAACCACAAAGCATTTGGTTCCCCCTTTGCTCCAAGTTTGCTTATAAAATCCTCCCAAAAATTAAAATCAGAATTCAATAGACCAAAAACCAACAGTGCTGTTATTAAAGTCAACACTGATAAAAGTCCAATAATCCCAATATTTTTTTCGGTCAATTTCATTTTCTGTTTTTAGTTCACAAATTGCATACAACCTTCCGGCTAAGAATCATAAGCCCCTTCAGGGCGGATGGATGTATTAGCCTTTATTGGTGGTCCGTATTATTGCCTAGGTTTTTCCAACTCCCTTAGCTCCCGCTTTAAACTGGCTAATAATTCCTCTGCAATGCGCTGATCACTCGTTAGGAGCATTTCTCCAGAGGTGTTTAACTTGTTCTTGAGCATTATTAAAGAAAAACGGTACTCCGAATCCGATTTTAATTGTTCAAAATTCAATGGGATTGCATAGCTCTTTATATCCATTTTTATTTCACGAGAATTGTCAATGTTGAGCTTTCCTTCTTTTACCAAGGTTTCGTAATTAGATTCATGACTACGAAACCTAGTGCCCCAGAGATTTGGTTTATAAATACGCAGTATATTGACGTATTCCTGCTGCTATTTTTCAGTGTAATTTACTTTTCGATAATAACCGATCAAAGCCATCTTCAGGTTGATATTACTAATGATGCTCCAATCGTTGGAAATAATCGATCCATAAGTACCCAAGCTAAAAAGTAGATTGTAGACTTGAAATGTCTTTCCAAAATGATATTTCAAAGAGTCACGCCACGGCAAATCCTTTTCAAGATGATCCAGTACAATATTTATGGATGACTTTATAGAAGCTATTTCTGGAATAACTCTTTCATAAGCTGCCAAGTCCATTTCTAGGTCATTTATAAATCCCTTTAAGAATTCAATCTCTACCGCTTCTCTTTTTCTGTCCTCCTTCCATTTATTGACTTGAATAGCCAGTAGTATACCGATCATCACAAGAAGTACCTCTCCAGCTGCATAAATCATGTATTTTTTCAAATTCCTTTCGATAATTAATTTCTATCGTATTCTTCGAAAATATTTAAGCATCGATTCTTTATTTTGATTATAAATGACCACCAACGTCCCGTGTATGCGTAGTGGCAGATTACGTGGTACTTTCCTTTTAAACCGCTACGAAGTTAGAGTGGGCTATTTGACTTGATAATGAATACTTTACTTACCATTATCTATACAAAATGTTAGACATTGATTTTATTCTATCTTTCCTTTTTTCTACGGCATATTCATACATTTCATAATCTTTAGAATGAAAAGATTTTATGTTAGACAACAGTTCACTTGATATTTTGTCTGAATAAAATCCGCTATTATTTGGGTTAGTATTTTTTTTAGGCACATTGTTTATTTTATAACCCTTTAGGTAGTTTTTCGTAAAAAAAGATACATCATCTTCGAAGTGTTCAGTAATTCCAATAAAATCAAATTTTTCAATAGGGAATTTCCACAAAAATTTTCCGTAAAAATTTTCCATTTCTTCTGACAAACAAAACTTCTCTAAACTCCACGATTCTTCAACTACTTTTTTATGTAATGGTGCAGAGTTTTCATTGTAGGCTCTTTGCCAATAATAATAATGCGATATTAATCTTTCTGAAGGTTCTCTAAGCCATGTTATAAAGAATATATTCTTATTATTAAGTAATTTCTGGTACTTATATGGTAGAAAATGACCATGAATACATTTAATTCTTCTTGCTTTATATTCTAATCTTTTTAATAAATTAAAATTGTCATTAAATTTCAGAACATCTTTTGTCCTTTCTTTGAATGACTTGTTTATTGGAATATCTGCATAATCACTAAGAAGTGATTTTCCAAAGTGATTTTGCAATAAGACTTTAAAACTTGAACCTCCAGCCTTTGGTGTGTGTAGTGAAATTATCATTTAAATTATAATTAAGCCTATCGGTTGGGCTACCCGCCATGCCTAGCCTTCGCGCCGGCATGGCGGGTAGTTTTAGTTGTGATCATTTTTTTTTGTAGATGGTGTTTCGCTTATCCCCAACTTTCAAGATCAGCCCCATTTTTACAGCTTGTGCAAGATCTCGGCTGGCTGTTGATCCTGAAGTATTTTTGAAAAATTGAAGATAATCTGATCTCTTAAAATCAGTATTTACTTCATCCAGAAAAATCTGAATCCTTTCATTTGCCTTGAGATTAACCTCCTTAGCCTTTAGAAATGGTTCAAGTGATTCTCGAATTACGCCTAACATAAAATAGATAAAATCCGTCGATTCTCCCTTTTTATCTGAAGCCGCCATAGCCTTATAATATCCACTTTGATGTCTTGCAATGATGGATTCAAAAGGAATAAATCCAAAAACTGGAAAGGATCTCATCAGTACCAAGGTATTCCAAAGCCTTCCCATTCTTCCGTTACCATCACTAAACGGATGAATGAACTCCAACTCATAATGAAATACCAATGACTTGATCAGGTCATGATCTTTATTCGTTTTTAAATATTTGAAAAGGTTCTTCATTAATTTCGGAACCATTTTTGCCGGTGGTGCCACATGAGCTACTTTACTTCCTTTAAAGACCCAACCATTCCATTCCTATATTTTCCAATTTCCACAAGGAGGTTTCTGGTTAACATTTTATGGGCTTTTAAGAAATCCCGTTCACTGTTGGAATTAAATTTATGGATGGAATCATAAACCTCAATAGCATTATTTACTTCCTGAATGTCTTATTGAGGCCCTAAAACACGCTTATCTTCAATCAATGCAGTTACCTGTTCCTCACTCAGTGTATTGCCCTCGATCTTTAGGGAAGAGTGAATTGTTTTGATCTTGTTGCGCCTCCGCAGTTCAGGAGAAGCTTTCTCCAAAAACTGCGCATTGATCTGACCTGTCTTTTCGGCTATTTCGATGACAAGATTCAGGATTTCAGATGTGAGCCGATAAGGTGGCTTTTCCATCCGATACTATCATTTGATAGTATCAAAGATACATGTTTTTTGGTTTATTTGATTGATCGCAACGTGTTTGTGTATGGTTTGTGCGGAATCGCCCGCAGGATGATTCCGATGGAAATCAACTTTCACTAACAGTAAGAATTTTTCCTTGTCTTAACCATCAACCGCATGAATTATACACGTTGTTGCAGGTAGTTTATTATCTGTTTTTTAACCAGTTTTCAATGGCAGATAGAAAACCATCACATCGCTCGGGAGGAAATATATTATCCTGAAATTCATAAAAACCGCCTGTTTCACATTCCTGAATACTGTGGTTACAATTCGGGAATGACACTACGGTTAAATCTCCATGAACACCTATTGTTTTTTCATATAAAGACTTGGTTTTTCTCCAGTCTATGTTCATGTCTTTTTCTCCAAACAATGCCAAAACTGGAATATTTACACTAGATAAAAGCTCTTCAAAATTATCAACGTTAATAGGCAATCCAGTCTCTGGGTCAAGTTTTCTTTTCATTAAGGGCTTTTGAAAACCAGTGTATACTTCTTCACTCAATTCACCATAATTTTGCTCCACGAATCTTGACCAAAATTTGTTGTTTTGAAGCGCTTGGGTAGCATTCATGTATTCTTCATAGCTCCCACCAGAATGTGCAATTTTTATCCCTTTTAACCATTGGTTAACAACCAAATTAATGGAATCATTCCTTACCCCGTCAATTCGCAGATTTTCCCCTAGGTGGTAGCTAAAGTTCTCTTTATCGTCGCCTCCACTTACCGAAATCCAAAAGGCTATTCCTTCGTATTGATTGATTATTGTTGGGTTTATCCATCCGGCTAAACTACCTCCATATAAACCAATCTGGTTATATCCTAGTATTTTATTTTCTTTCAGGGCATTAATTGCAGCAATAGCTTCTAATGCACTATTATTAATAGTTTGATTAATATCAAAAGTACCACCACTCTTACCACAACCTTTTTTATCCCACATGTATGTTGCATACCCTGCATCAACCATTGTTTTTCTTACATCTGAGTACTTATTTTGTGCTACAGCATTGGTTCTTCCAGAACCATGCAGTAAGAGTATAATTCCTTTTGGTTCTTGATTTTTTGGAAGGTTTAATATACCGTTGAGAACCACGCCTTCAAACTTGAATTCAAAAATTTGTTGTTTACTATTGAAATTTAGTTTTTTGATTACCAATACCAAAATTAATGCAACACATAGAGTTCCTAAATACTTAAAGACTTTTTTCATCATTATAACAATTAAGTGATACTTAATATGAATGACATCTAAATTTTACAGATGTTGCAGTTTAAGGAAAAATACCTGCAACTTTCTAGTATATACTACGTGAACAGCTTTTGCTGGGTATGACTTTCATATACATTGTTCTAGTCAATTTTAATTTTTCTTTAAAGCATTTGTGAAACTATTGACATTATTTTAGCTGCTGGAACAAAAACAATTTGAGCTATTAAGGTTCCAATTAATCTTGCTACTATCATCCAAATTATGAATTGCCTAAATACAATTTCGCTGCATTTTTCAATTATTACATCATCCGTCAATCCTGATAAATAGGGGTCGATGAATACAAACATTAAAATTGTTGCACCGCCATTTATTACCGATGATAAAGTGCTTGAAGTTGTTCTTAAATCTGGATTAATGTAACCAGCATATAAAGAAGCTAAAACTCCAACTGTCAATACTGCAACAGCCAAAATATTCATGAAAAATATTTTCTTAGGGATATTCTTCAATTTGATTAATTCTGTTACATTTTTTTTGTCTGGTACTTTTAAACTATTCCCAAATTGTATTATTCCAGATTTTGAAAATCCATGAATTAATAATCTTGGTATCGATTTATGAATACTAAATTGATAAACTGATTTCGTAAATAATCTTTGAAAAGTAGGAATCAAAAGCCCTCCAATTATTGTTGCTAAAGTTGCTCCTAACAGTATAAATCTGAAATCTAATAAGTTTTCACTAGTTCCATTTTGAATATCTTTCTCAACTTGATTTGCAAGTAGTGGTGCTTGAAATCCATTTGCTGTTCTTGAAATTAAAACCATGATATTGAACAACGCAAACGAAACTGCAATTCTCTTTGTTCTGATTACAACTATTCTAACTGAATAGGACAAAGTACTTATCAAGTGAATCAAAAAGGTTAAGATAAATACTATCAGAATTTGATTCGTCTTAAAGTTTTTTTTCTTTTTTCTTAATTGGACAGAACGGTCTCGTGTATGAGTAGTAGCGGGTTTCCACTCACAAAACTTTCGGTTTTGCAATGACCTTTTTTTTATATTTATCCTTTCGTTTTATCACTTAAACCGCTATTACTTATACACCGTGTTGGCAACCGTTATTTCTCATTCTTTTTTATCAATTCCAATGTGTATTCCATTTGAGTGTCTTTATTGTCTATGAAATCTTGATAGGTTTGAGAAACATCAAAATCAGGTATAATCCCACGATTGTAAAATTGATTTGACTTTTTTGGAACATCTTGCTCTAAGTTCACTACCGAAAAAGTTGTTTCTATTTTGGATTTAGGTAGTTTATAGGCTAATGTTGTATGTCCATTATGCCCATAATATCCGCCCATAGTTTCCTCTCCAATTGTAATTGTATTTTCATTTCCAGCAACCATAGCTGCAAACAAACTACCTGCTGATGCAATGGCAGGACTAACAAGTAAGTATATATTTCCTTTAAATACATTAATATTTGGTTCTCTAACGAGATGGTCTTGGCTATTATCATCTTGATAAAATTTGCCATTTTTAACTAAAGGAAACTCTTCTTGGAATTCCTTATTGTATTTATCTACAAAAATTGGTCTTAAAAATTTGGGTAACCAGAAATCAATATATCGGATGAGTGGTATTTTCTCAAAGCTAACCCAAGCCTCTCTATTTTCTTGATAATTTATTTGCGTTAAATATGAATAGGTTACTAAGTCATTTGGGTCTGTACCACCACCGTTTTGACGGACATCAATTATTAAGTGCTTTATACTTTTTGTTTTTATGTCCAAGAAAGTACTATCGAGAAATTTAGAATAGGTCTTATGCTCATCTGTAGTTTCGTTACCCATAGAAAAAGTATAGATGGTCAAAACTCCAGTAGATTCGTTTAGTTGTTTATATTTGTATTTTTCATTTTCATCTAAATCAGCGTAGTAAATTTGGTCATATGGTTTTGAATACCTTGTGTTGAAATTATTGTAATAATTTGAATAAGCTACACTTTTAATTATTTTAGAATAGACTTGATTAGAATTTGGTAATTTATATTCAACTTCAAATTCTTTAGTGAGTCCATAATACCATCTGTAATATCGTGAAAAATGAGTTCTTAAACCTATTCGTTTTCCAGTCGTATTTATTCCGTCCGTTGAGTAATATTTATATAGATTTCGTATAATTTCAGAAATTGGTTTTTTGTTAATTGAGATAATTTCTGCACCTAAGGAAATTTCTCCGTCAGCATAGTTTATCCTCCATTTGCCATTAATCCATTTTATGGGATATGGAAAATAACCAAAAGATTCTTTTCGTAAATTTTTCCAATATTTTAAAAAATTCTTAAAAAAAGGCCACTTTGAAATCATTCGAAGCGATCTTTTTTATTT
>JABSSK010000119.1 GCA_013214265.1 Saprospiraceae bacterium
TAACCGTTTATCAACAAATAATAACGGAGATCTTTTAACTGAATCGTTACCAGCAGTGATAACACAAAACACGTAAAAAATGAAAGCACATACCATGAGCTTAATAAATGCAATTATATTGATTGCTTTTTCCCTTTGGGGCTATTTTTCTTCTGATTCACCCTCAACAACGGCACTGATCCCAGCGGGAATAGGCGTAGTTTTATTACTACTCAATAAGGGTGTAAAAAATGAAAACAAAGTTATTGCGCATATAGCTGTCTTGCTTACGCTAATTGCCTTTATAGGACTTATCTTTCCCATCTTAGGTGCATTGAAAAGAAGTGATAATTATGCTCTGCTACGTTCTTTTACTATGATTTTAAGTACCATTGTTGCTATGGTATACTTTATTAAGAGTTTTATAGATGCCCGTAAGCGTAAGTAGGGTGTTTTTTTTTGGACTGAGCTCCTCACTATAGTGAGGAGCTCAGTCCAAAAAAAATGTCACAATGTAAATTTCAACGCCTCATCTTTATCCCATAAGCCCCAATACGCACCTACGTCACCTTCGGCACCTACTTTCCAGGATTCATCGAATGAGGAAAAGTAATAGATCGGAATATCATTCTCAAGTGTCCATTTTTGCATATTCAGGAAGTAACGTAGAGCATTCTCCCATGAAGGATGCGCATCGCCTAAACTCTCACCCTGACTGGGCCAGCCAGTTTCAGTAATTATTACCGGTTTTCCTTGACTAGCTGCCATGGCTTGAAAATACATTTGCTGGGCATGCATCAGGCTGTAATCAATATGACAACCCTCCCAAAAAGGATAACAATTAGCTAAGACAACATCACAGGCTTCTACCAATCGAGGATGCACACTAAACTCGTAGTATGCATCGACATAGCCTACAGTCACATCTGGAAGCGCCTCCTTCACCCGAGCAATATACCCCAACAGTTCATCTAGCGATAGATCACCTCGATACAAAACCTCATTACCAACAGCAGCAATATCCACACAACCATCCTTTGCCAATGCAATTAGTCCTTCGATTTCCTGTTCGATTAGTTCCTTATCAGTACCTAACCACGCTCCTACCATTGTAGTCAGGCGAAACTCCTGCTTTGCTATACGTGGAATCAATTCATTCCCCTCGATACACGAAAATGATCGTACCGCTTTGATATGAGGCGCAATGATAGATAATCGCCGACGAACCTGCTCAGCAGACAGAATGGCTCCTGGCTCTTGCCCCTCTTCATAAGCACTGAAGCACAAGCCGTAAATACCATCCTCCAGAACATCCTTGAACAACTGATTAAGCTGTGCTTTGGTTTTGCCAGAAAAATCTTGTCCTTTTAATCGTTTAAATCTTTCAGGTTTAAATGACATATCCCTTTGCTTTACTTGTTTTCATTAATTGGTTTACCTTGTCAGACGTACTTCTTGGACTCATTTTTATCCCACAGTCCCCATTGACCTCCCACAGCTCCTTCCTGAAATACTTTCCAAGACTCATCGAATGAGGAGAAGTAAAATAATTCAATACCCTCCGCTTCGGCCCACTGCTGAACGTCAATAAAATACTTCATCGCATTCTCAGGCGTAGGCTGTGCTTCCTGTACATTCTGACCTGCACTGGGCCATCCAGTCTCTGAAATAATTACGCGCTTACCCTTAGCCGCCTCTTGAGTAAGCTTATACATCTGCTTCACGTAGGCCAGCGCATGATCACTACCTGCACCTTCCCAGAATGGGTAACAGTTGATCAAAATCACATCACAGGCTTCTACCAAAGCCGGACGCTCCAAGAAATGATAATAAGAATCAACATATCCTACCGGTATACCTTCAGGCAATGCCTTTTTCACCTGATTGATATAACCAATGATCTCACCCTCCGAAAGTTCTCCACGAAGTAAAACCTCATTACCAACAGCAGCAATATGAACTTTACCTTCATGTGCGAGTTGGGTTAGCTGATCAATTTCTTGCTGATTGCGCTTTTTATCACTACTAATCCAGGCACCTACCATTGAGTTAAGCCCTTTTTCACAAGCAATCTTGGGAATAAGTTCGTTACCTTCTGTTACAGAGAATGAACGAATCCATTGAGTATGTGGCATAATAATATCCATCCGCCGACGAATTTGATCCTCCGAAAGGATGTCACCCGTTTCCTGCCCTTCAACGTATGGACTGAAACATAATCCATGTACACCTTTTGCGAAAGCAGGAGCAAAAATCGACCTAACTTCAGCACGCGACTTACCGTGAATATTAATACCAGTTATACCATTAAGTGCTAACCCATTATCAAAGATGGATTGCAAGCGACCTAGCACATAAGACGATGATGATTTTGGTGCCTCTTTCCGCGCATCAATCTTAGCACGGGTTTCGAGTGCTTTCTCTTCTGTTACACTGTAGTCACGCATAACGTACATTGCGATAAGCGTTCCGAGTATCGGTAGGCCAGAAAACACAATACGTAGCCCCGTAATAGCGCCCTCCTGTTCAGTCCCTGGAATACCTTCCTGAAAACCAACAATAGATAAAATTACTCCACTTAGTCCACCCGCAATAGCAAAGCCAAACTTAACCATCCACCAATATATTGCACCGAATATCCCTTCTCTTCGCTTACCGGTGTTCAGTTCATCTAAATCAATAACATCAGAAGTCATCGACATCATAAGGGTAAAAAGGCTTCCTATCCCAAAAGAAAAGAATGGCAAGGCAAAAATGAACAAGTAAGGCTTACCAGGAATCAGTAGGAACCAAAGCATGATATAACCGATAATGGAAATGGCTTGGGACAAAAGAAAAGCTTTCTTTTTTCCAATCTTTCGGGACAACCACGCCACAATTGGAATCACAAGAAAAGTTGTTGATATGGCACCCAGACTTCCAAAAAGTGTAGGCCAAAACCCAGCATTTGCAGCATCAGCGTCACCATTAAACAAGTGATATACTATAATGAAAAAGGTAAACGTGGCGACCGTATTGAAAGCGTTGAAAATGAAAAAAGTTGAAATACACAGCTTCCTAAAAGGCTTGATATTCAGTGCTTCTTTAAACCCAAGAATAATTTCATTAAAACTACCTCCTATATTCTTTAAGGTCATCGGTGAATAGTCCTTATCTAGAGTAGATTCACTTTTAATAAACAAGGCAGGCACCATAGCCACAATCATCAACACAGCACCTACCCAAATAGCTAGCGTTCTGGTAGCCGTTTCTGCATCAATAAACCACCCATCAGGGCCATTATCATACATAATAACCCAGAACCACGGTGCGATTACCCAAGCCCACTGCCCAATCCATTGTGCAGTAGCCATAATATTGGTCCGCTCATGAAAATCATCGCTCATCTCGTAACCCATTGCCACATATGGTACGCTGAAGATCGTTAGTCCCAAATAAAAAATGAAGGACCAAATCATGAAGTAGGTGAAATTATAATTGAGCGAAACTGCTAGCCCAGTGGCCGGATCCGTTTTATATAGTTGCCACATCATAATAAAAGCAACGCCCATAATAATAGCTCCTGCCATTACATACTGCCTGCGTCGCCCCCACTTGGACTTAGTGTTATCCGAAATGAATCCCATAATCGGGTCCGTGAAAGAATCAAAGATTCTGGGGAAGAAATAAATAATCCCCCACATCCAGCCCGGAAATCCTAAATTCTGAACCAAAACGACCATGAATATCCCCAGAACTGCCGGGAACATCTGATTAGCAAGCATACCCAATCCAAAGGCTACTTTTTGCCCAAATGGTACCTTGCCAGAAGTTGTAATTGTACTACTCATCATTTGCAGTTTTAGGGTTAATCATAATAGTTTGAATAGCCTGTCCACTGATAGCTATAGTTTCAGTCTCTTTACCAGTTGCCAACGTTATTACCTTTTTTTCCAAACCTTGATTGAGAATAACTACTGCAATCGATCCATCTGGATTCTTAGCTGCAGTTGCCATCAACGAATCATCCGATAAAGAAAAACCAAGCCGTACTGCTCCCGGACGAATAAAGCGACTGAAATGTGACAATGTGTAATAAAGAGGTGTAAAGTATACTTCATCCTGATCCGGGTCAACAATTACAGGTGCAATACACCAGTTATTTGCCCAGTTAGGACCTCCCTGACGATCAAGCACCATATTCCAATCAACCCATCCATCTACCCAATTATTTAGGCATCCAATGATATCGCGCGCATATCGATAAACAGGTACATATTTGGGATGTAAGTATTTTTTATCTTCTGGAGCCCATGTCCACCCCCAATCGGTAGCTTCTTTTGACCAGTACCATGCATCATCTTGCCATTTAGGAACTTGCGCATCAATGCAGCCTTCCGTATGAATAAGAAATTTATCGGGAGCAATATCATGCGCATACTGAAGCGTTTTGGGAAACCAATCATAGGTACTCTCATACCAATGAACTGCTGTACCACCATAAAATTTAGCAGCATCTTCATCCTGATACATAGCATCCACCCATTCTTCCAGCTCCATACCACGATTCTGATCATAACCCATCAAGACCACGTTATGCCCATCTTTTTCAAGTTGTGGACCTAGATGGTTCTTTACAAATTCATTCATTTCCTCCGGGGAAAAATGCATACTCTCCCAATTACTGTCATTACCTAAGGGTTCGTTTTCTACCGTAAGTCCCCAAATATCAATACCCTCAGCTTGATACGCATCTAAGTACTTTGAAAAAAACAAAGCCCAGGTATCGTAATATGCAGGCAACAGTTTTCCACCTTTCCAATCCTGGTTGTCTTTCATCCAAGGTGGAGCCGTCCATGGTGATGATATTATTCTGAACCCATCCTGAGAAATCGCCATGGCCTCTTTGATCATTGGAATGATATCATCTTTATCTTCCTCAATGGAAAAATTTTCTAAGTTCATATCATTGTCTACCGGTGCATAAGAATAGTTCCCCAACGAGAAGTCACAAGAATTGATATGTGTTCGGGTTAGAGAATATCTAGCACCACTTTGACCAAAATAAGCCTCCAGTATCCCTGCACGCTTTTCAGCGCTAAGCTGATTTAGTAAGTAGGCAGATGCTTCTGTAAATGATCCTCCAAAACCGGTTATAGTCTGATAAGAAGAATCCGGTAAAATTGTAAGCTTTGCCGTTGATTCCGCATCTGGCTGAGCAACTATTTCCGAAAGCTGATTACCCTCAGCTGAAGTTTCAAAAATCGAAATTTGCATTTTCTCTTTAGGTGTACATGCACTCATCATTAGTACAATTAATGAGGAGTGGATTAAGTGGTGTAGTTTCATACCATTAAAATTTTCAAGCGCTAGAATGCTTTAGCAAGTGGAATCATTAAATCCTTTTTTAAGGCATTCTGATCGCCACCGTATGTTTTTCTAATTGGATTTCCGCCTCTGGTAAGGCCTTCGAATTGTCCTTTATCCACGTTGTTCCAAATAGCATACTTAGCTTGGCCATCAACCGTGAAGAGCCCAAAATGATTTTCCGATCCCCCGGGGTTATGACTATCCTTCCAAGGCTCATCGAAAGCTTCAAAATAAAAACAGGTTATTCCTTCTGCATCTGTCCACTCCCTAATCCTTTGATGATACATGGCTTGTTTGTATTCATCACAAGCGCGTGTACCTTCGGTTCCAAATAATGCATTGGAAAAACTAGCCCATCCCGTTTCCCCAATATGAACCGGCTTATCAACCCCCAAATTTTCCATGTAAGTAACTACCTGTTGATACTGCTTTTTGGCATAAGCCACTGAGCGATCAATGGCGTACTGAACTTGTTGCTCCATCGGTAAATCCGAGTCCACTACATTCAAGCCCCAGAACTCCGGATTGTAATGGGTATCATGCATCGGATAGGTATGCATAGAGATGAAGTCCACTGCTTGGATTAATGCATTTAAGTCATTGGTATGGTATTCTTCACCACCACCTCCCCATGACGCAAAGTTGTCAGAACTGGTTATCCACAAATCAGGGTCCAGATCACCTGCTTTACGTAAAGTCTTTAAATAGTTGACATACTTCAGAATAACCCCTGGCTGCACAAAATAAGCAGCTGCCCATTTTACCATAGCTTCATTACCAACAGCTATTACTTTTACGATATCCGGATATTCTTTAGCCATATCCACGGCCCGTTGTATCTCTGCCTGATTTGCTGCTTCGTTTTCATCATAGTGATTAGGGTGTGCTGTCCAGGCATCTTTACAATCAATCCATGCTCCCAGCATGACATAGAATTGAAATGATGGATCTTCTTCTTTAAGCACCCGAATAGCTTTTAGCACATTGGATGCATGCGCATAATGCGTATTGTAGGTACGGATCATGCGAATACCCATTGCGGATAGGATTCGAATATCCTCCTTCAGCTCCTCTATAGTAGGCTGACTATCCCGAGTTGTATCGCGGTACCCACCATACGAAATGGCTTGAATAGTAGTGTTACCAAATAAATCTTTGGTCATACGATGTTGTGTTTCTAGTGATTGGTTTTTCTGATTCTCAGGTGGCTCAACGCAAGATATAACCAACAGGCATAATACCAACTCTACCACCATTATGGTCATGCAATTTTTCATCGTTCTTAGGTTTTATACCAGAAACCTGTACAGAAATAAGCCATAACCTAAAATTGGGCTTTAGGTGCTTTTTTTACCGCAAATTCATTGCAGGAATGTGAACTATAATCTGTTTTACACTTCCGGTACGTTCAAAAACATCTTTACTGATTACCTCATCCAAAACCCATCCATGAATCCGCTGATCAGTACCATTATAGTATATAACCGTAATGGCTTTCTGATCAGCGATTTGATAGATTACCGGCACCTGACAATAAGTAAACCCTAGAGCATTGGCCGGCATCCGAATTGATCCTGGAGTTTGGTTTACATCCACATATTGAAAATCCGAAGGCTCGGAAGTAAACTCTGCTTGTCGGAGTAAGCAAAGGTCTAACACCAGTTGCCCCGACCGTACAAAAACGCCTAACTCCCCAAAACGAGCCAGAATATCTTCTTTTACCTGCCCCGTCATACCAGGCTGCTGCGCACCTTTACCTGCTGGTGTATGAGAATACGGATCCGTAGGAAAGGCACCATACAACTCTGGCGATTTATGGACACCAATACCCTCATTTATTTCGTAAAAATGCTCCAGTAGGCGACCAATGGTTACATCATCTTCCTGTTCTTTGAAAGCTTTAAGACATACTTCCTGCACCGCCAACAGTAATTTGGATACCATATGCCAATAAATGGATCCTAGCCCTTCATACCCAAAGAAAGTACCTGACCGACCAGTAAAAGCTTTATGGTTAAAAACCTCTTCAAACAGTTGTAAAATATATTTCTGGTCCTGCTCAACCAAGTCCGCATAATCCGTTGCGCGCAAAGCGTCAAGCTGCTGCATCAAATCATTCGCGTTGCGAAAATTGCCATTAAAATGCAATTTACCATCAACTGCTTTTTCCAAAACAGACCGATTTCCATCAGAGACCAATTTAGTGAGGAGTGCCGATGACTCTACCGATGAAACTGGTATATTATTCTTGTTGAGAAAACGCCCTAAATCTTTATTTGGATAAAGAATATAACTATACTGATCCGGTCTAAAAAGACGACTCTCTTTAAGTGCATCTAGTACGGATAACGCATCCTTCGAAGAAAGATAACCCGAACTCAGTACAGCTACCTGCCCTTCTAACATCTCACTTAAATAAGAAATAGAAACCGCACCGTCCTCTTCAGCTGTCATTAGATTGTATGCATGATACAATTGATCAACTCTTGCATTAGCATCAATACTATGATCCAAATACTGCAAACAGGAGTCGACAAAAGATATCAGTTCCAGCATAGAAACAGGTGCCTTTTCCCCTGAAAATCCATGATCATAAATATGTAATCGGAAATCACTTGCTGGCTCTCCTAATCCCTGAAGAACCGCCCTGCGATCCTTATCAGACATACGACCTTTCAACAAAGAAGCATGTGCATCAAGGATAGATGCACTTCTACGTAACACCCTAACCAACTCCTGCGAAACAGCTACTTCCTTGTGCGTTGTGCGCTCAAATACATCTTTAAAAAAGGCAAGAAACCTTCTTAAATAGTATAGCGTCACCATAGACACTCCATTCCCTACCAATGCATTATTAGCATCATTCCATTCCGGACGTTGGGTATTCATCCATATACCTGCCTCCGGAATAAAATTGGACATTTTAGCCAACAGGGTCGCCAGTATCTTTTCAGTAAGATTGACATGATAAATTTGACCATTAGCCCTTTTTAATAATGCCCCATCAGCCCCCATCTTATTGCGTTCTTCACGAATCAGGTGATCAGCATTAACATCAAATTCAATTGTATCCTTGGGGTTTCTAATAATATCTTCAAACGATTTTATACGATAAGGAACATTCGCGTACGCAAAAATTTCCTGATCAAAATACTCCGAAATTTTACCCGGCGTGTAGGACTCGATAAATTCCAAGAACTTGAGTAAATAAATGATCTGATGGTCTCCCCAATAACCAATATATGACCAAGGATCATCCGGCTCGATAGTCTCCCAATCAAACCCTCCTTTGGTAACGCGATAAGGGTTATATCCATCAAAGGTTGTGGCATTCAAAAACTTATGAATCATGCTTTCCACAAAATCCGGATAAGATAAAGCCAGCGCTTCCCAGTTTTGGAAAATATCACGCCAGTTCCCCTCATAATCTAAGATCTTAGAACCATCAACTTCACTATGGGTATTGATAGAAAACTTATTCCAAGGTCGACTAGGGTCACCGTGCCGACGACTAAACTTAAGAGGCATATATTCCAGTGCTAACCGCACAAAGTCAGGATCATGGCTCTTACGAGCCATCTCTTTAAGGTGACTTTCATTAAATGTTTCAGATAATCCGCTGAATGACTCAGCTACACGTTCCAAGACATGCTTATTGGCTTTTGCCAAATAAGAAAGGAAATCCGATTTTTCAATCTGATAGTTCTGATCAAATATTCCCCCCCGCATGATATTGAAGAGGGTGTTAGAAAAATGCCGAGCGTCCTTGAGATGATCAGCTGTCTTTTGCATACCATCAGCAGCGGCCGTAAGTGCCACTAAGCGCTGTGTACTGGTTTTAACATCCTCCTTTACTGCAATCGCTAGTGCATCCTTATCGAGCAATGCCTGAGAAATATCAGCTATTGCAGCATGACTTTTATTCACGTCGGCTACGATAGTCCACTCTTTTTTCTCATCTGGAGCTAACGAAAGACCCGTGTAAACAAAAAATGCACCCTTTTCTCCTTTAACCTCTGTTTGCTCAACTAAAGGTAATCCCTTCCGGAAAACCTTTAGCTGAGCTGCATCTAAAATATAGGAAGGCTGCTCGAACCCAACTGACCAAGCAATGTTTGCTTTAAGGGCTTCGCTAGGTTCTGCTTTATCAATAATAATAGCACTCAGGGCAAAAATACCAAGTCCAGTATCTGTTTCCAACTCACTTTTTTTGTAAGCATCTACCAGATTACTGGAAGCACTTTGCAGTGCACTAGGCACCCCATAAGGCATAATATTCTGTATCCCGTCAATCACTTCTAGATCGACTGCCTTACCCATATGATTGATCAATCGAGATGTTTTCACGAACCCATAATGAATACAGGTCGTCCAACTGTATTGAAAAGTAAGGCCCAAATCATGGTTGATCTCTTCAAACAGTACCTTGTTACCATGCACATTTTTGTAGAGATTCACTTGGGTGTTATAAAGCCCCTCCAACCGCTCGGAAAACGGTTCCCACAACTGGTATCCGTTCCCTACTTTTACCCGTATAATCGTTTTACTACCCGTTATCTCAGCCGATTCCGTGATTTTATCGTCTGTATAATAAGGGAATAAAGCATATTCCGCATTTTTCCGTCCTGCCGTCAGCCCACCATTACTAGCTATAAATAGCCAATGATTGGCATTGCTCACAATACTCATGAAAAAAGGACGAAGGGCATCACTATTTGTAATTTCAAAAAAATCTTCACCGTTGATATCTACCTGCTTAACAGATGCTTCCGCAATCATGCCTGTTGGTTTTTTCGTTTTGTTTATAGCCTTTATTCCAGTATTTAATTGTATTTAATTTCGTTCTTGGTAAACACGTACCCAGTCCACTTGCAAAACTTGTGGAAAAACAGTTTGCGCCGTAGGGAACCCAACGTAATCACCACCTACCGCTAAGTTAAGTATGATATGAAAATCATGATCAAAGACCCATTCTCCAGTAACATCTTCAGGCCTGATAACCTGATATAGTACATCATCTACCAAAAAATGAATAAAGTCAGGGCCCCATTCAATAGCATAGATATGGAAATCGGTATCAAAACGATCATTCGTGAAACCAAAAGCTTTTGTGATCGCTGCACCACCAGAATACCCTGGCCCATGAACGGATCCGTGAATGATATTCGGTTCTTGGCCACGGTATTCCATCACATCAATCTCACCACATTGAGGCCAGCTCACATCATCAATATTAGATCCCAGCAGCCAAAATGCAGGCCACAAACCTGGCCCTGTCGGCATCTTGATACGTGCTTCGTAACGACCATATGTCTGATCAAATTTACCTTTCGTGGTAATACGAGCAGAGGTATAGGCAGAACCTGCAAAATTTTCACGTAATGCCGTAATATTCAAGAATCCATTCCCATCAGTTGAAGCATTCTCGGGACGGTCGGTATCATATTCAAGCTGGTTGTTACCCCAACCAGTACCAATGTCAAAATTCCATTTGGAAGCATCTGGTAATGCTCCGGCAGCACCATCAAAATCATCTTCCCATACCAGAGTCCAAGTACGATCTACTTCAAAGCTGTCATCTTCATTATCACACCCAAAAAAGGTGAATGAAGAAAGGAATGCTACTGCTGCCAGAAAAGATAGCGATCGATGTAGTCTGAAATTCGTTACATACGACATCATATTCGATAAATATTTCATAATTCGAAATTATTCAATTAGGGGTTATTTATGAAAATACATATTGTCAACAAACAAAGTAGATGCACCCGTCGGTTGGCCTACTAAAATATACTGTGCGATATGAGCGGTTTTAGTCAGACCCACAAAATCACTTAAGGGAATATCCAAGCTCTGCCATCCAGCCTGAACTGGCATTTCATAATTGATCTGATGCTCCACATCATCACCACCACCAAACGAGCCGTCTTCACCAAAGTCGACCAGCTTAATACCAAAAAAAGTATAATCTGGTGACCATACATCAACATGGAAGTGGGTCATCTGGCTAGCATCGATAGTCTGTGCTACCGTTTCAATACCGACAAAGTCCAGATTACTATACTTCTTAGTCGCATTACCTGCCACTTGCACATCCTCGAAGTCAGCAGCTGACCAAGGTGTACGCCACGTATCCACAACAGCATTATCATATGTGTCACTAAAAAGAGAAATCACATCGCCAGCATCCAAAGCTGGTGTAGGCGCAGCTTGTGAAGGCTCCGTAGCAACACCTGTACCTTCACGGTAAAAGAAGATATTATCAATATAAACAGTAGCCGTACCGGTAGGCTGCGCTACCAAAATATATTGCGCAATACTACCTCTCGTAGTTAGGCCCGTAAAATCTGACAGCGGAAGATCAATCGTCATCCATCCGCCGGGCATTGGCATATCAAAGTTGATCTGATGCTCTACATCATCACCACCACCAAAAGCACCATCCGCACCAAAATCAACCAGCTTAACACCAAACAGGGTGAAATCAGGCGACCATACATCCAAATGAATATGCGTCATCTGGGATGCATCTACCGGATTTGATACCGTTTCGATACCCACAAAATCAAGGTTACTGTACTTCTTGGTCGCATTACCTACTACCATTACATCTTCAAAATCAGCAGCCGACCAATCTGTGCGCCACGTATCCACCGGAACATCATCATAAACATCACTAAATACCGAAATCACATTGGCCGCTTCCTGAGTCGGTACCGGAGCCGCCATATCAGGAGCATCCATTACCCCAGAGCCATCTGAGAAGAAGTAAAAGTTATCAATGAAAACCGTAGTAGCACCAGTAGGCTGGGCAGAAAAAATATACTGCGCTAGGTTAGATCGAGTGGTCAAACCAATAAAGTCAGTCAAAGGAATGTCAACGGACATCCATCCACCCTGCATAGGCATCTCCATATTAACTTGATGTTCCACATCATCACCACCACCAAAAGCACCATCCGCACCAAAATCAACAATCTTAAACCCAAAGAATGTATAATC
>JABSSK010000012.1 GCA_013214265.1 Saprospiraceae bacterium
AACGAGAAGGCTAGCAGCCCAACTCATCGGACGAATCAAGAAAGAGTTCGCTTTTTTCATAAAAGAAATGATTTGTAAAAAAATATTAGGGTTTTGTAAAAAACATACCAATAAACCGGACATACACTCTGAACTATGAAATACTACCTAATGATAGCATTGCACATGAGTAAAATGAAGGGCTAGCAACTGTAGATAATTGGAAGATGTCGAGTGCTTAGTGATGTCACATTTAGATATGGAGCACTTTCACTAGCTAGAACGACTTACATGGATAGAGTTGCAATATATAAAAAAAATAAACATAATCATAGTTCCTGTTTATATAATAGGAACAAAAACAGTAGGCATGTACAATTAAGCCTAATCATGATCTAAATTAGGTGATAACAAGAACTAAAATATTAGGATTCAACCCCCGTTAAGATGAAGTAAAGTCAAGCTTCATTTCTGACGATGAAAGAGAGAAAATATACTTAAGCGTCAAGGAACAATTAGATTTAAAGGATGGTGCTTACTTATCATTTTTAATCTTTGATCTGATAACGCCATTCAATAGATAAGTAACTAATTCTTCGGTTTTATCAACCTCTTCCAGAAACCGCAATGGTATACCCTTTTGAGTAGTCATGGAGTATCCCCGGTTCAACGTATTTTGATAATCAAGTAAAGTATTTAATTTTTTCATGTGTCTTATGGCATGTTTCTGTTCCGACAGCAATAATTGAGTCCATATAGGGATTTGTTTTTCAGCAACCAACAACAGCTCTTCTTGTTGTTTCAGTTGATGGTTACCTTCTCTCCACAAATCTGTTTTGATTCGAAAAATCCAATCTGACACATGATCAATCTGGTGTTGGACTTCCGATTGAATCCGATGTAGAATTCGATCCATATACCCTTCAAACTTTGCATTATGATATAGTATAAATTCTGCAACAGCTGTTGGTGTCTTCAGTGGATAAGCAACAACTTTATCCAGTATTGTTTCATCTGTTTCATGACCAATCCCAGCAAATACGGGAATTTCAAAATTAGCAATAGCTTTAGCTATTTGAATACTATCGAATGCAGCCAGATCCAGTCGAGCACCTCCACCTCTGATAATAGCTACTACATCGTATTGTTCTTTTCTTTTTCCTATTTGTTTTAATCGATTTAGTATGTCACTTTCTGCCTGTGTGCCTTGTACTGAAGCGGAAAACAACTTACAAGAAATAGCAAAGTCATACGGATTGTGATTAATCTGATGGATAAAGTCTTGAAAGCCTGCTGCTGATTCACTAGAAATGATTGCTACGCGCTGGATAACATCAGGAATAGGGATACTTTTGTTTTTAGCTAATAACCCTTCCTTTTGTAGGGCAGCTAAGATAGCTTGCCTTTTTAACTCTAGCTTCCCAATAGTGTAGGTTGGATCTATATCTTGAATGATATACTTAAATCCATAACGTTCATGAAAATCAATTTCAACTTGTATTAGAACAGACATCCCTTCACAAAGTAAAGCCGTATACGTCTGACCCAGTTTTCGTTTTAAAAGGCGTACCTGTTTATTCCACAACACAGCCGATGCCTGAGCAATAATTTGATCCCCCCCTTCTTCTTTCTCTACAAGTTCTAAATAGACATGTCCTCGGGCTGTATTCACTTGTGCCAATTCACAGCTAATCCAAACAGGCTCCGGAAAGTTGAGAGCGACCGCCCTTCGAATATATTGATTAAGATCAACCAGTCGATATTGTTCCATACCTTGAGATTATGACCAATGTGCTTTTACCGTATTTATTCAGTTATCGTATATTTCTCTTTTTTTACCCCACAGAACCATAATAACATCATTTGCGATGTTTTTTTCAACTCAACAGCTATGAAACAATCCATCTTACTGTTTTTCATTTTCATCGTCTGCACAGTCCATGGCCAAACGCAAAATAGTAATTACCCACAAGAGAACTACGAAAAGTTCGAGTACTCTATTTCGATGCGTGACGGCACCAAGCTATTTACCGCTGTATATGTTCCAAAAGATAAAACTAAGGACTATCCCATTTTAATGAAACGTACACCTTACAGTTGCAGGCCATATGGCAGGAACGAATACCCTACTTTGCTCGGCCCCAATGCTTATTTAATGGAAGACAAATATATTTTTGTTTATCAGGATGTGCGGGGGCGTTGGATGTCAGAAGGTGATTATGATAATATGCGTCCTCATGTCGCCGGCGAAAATAGAAAGGGTCAAATTGATGAGAGTACAGATACCTATGATACGATCGAATGGCTACTAAATAATCTATCTAACCACAATGGCCGGGTGGGTATCTGGGGGATTTCTTACCCTGGATTCTATGCGACTGCAGCCTCTGTAGAAGCACATCCTGCATTGAAAGCATCATCGCCACAAGCACCTATTGGTGACTTTTTCTTTGATGATTTCCACCACAATGGTGCAGACTTTTTAAGTTATTGGCTGGCTACTACCGTTTTTGGTTACCAAACCGATCAGCCAACCACAGAACCTTGGTATCAGGCACCCAACATTGGCACCGTTGATCCGTATCAATTCTTTTTAGATGCAGGCCCGCTCAAGAATCTGGACGCTTATTATAAATCTGATAACTTTTTCTGGCAACAACTAAAAGAGCATCCTAATTATGATGACTTTTGGCAAAAACGAGGCATCATACAACATCTCAATAACATTACCCCTAACATGATGATTGTGGGTGGGTGGTTTGATGCGGAAGACCTGTATGGCCCACTATCTATATACAAAACGATTGAAGCTAACAATCCAAACACCTACAATACCATTGTCATGGGGCCCTGGAGTCATGGAGATTGGTCCCGTAACCGGAAACGACAAGCTGTAAGCAATGTTTTTTTTGGAGAAGATATTTCTGCATTTTATCAAAAAAACATTGAACGTCCTTTTTTCCATCACTTTCTAAAGACGGATGGTCAAGGTAAACCAGCACTACCCGAAGCCTACATGTTCGATACGGGAAATAAAAGGTGGTCAACTTTTGATCAGTGGCCCCCAAAAACCACATCGTCCCTAACTTGGTATTTATCGGAAAATCAAGTCCTAAGCCAAGATGCTCCACAAGCTAATAGTAACTCATCTACTGATTTTCTGAGTGATCCAGATAATCCAGTCCCCTATTCGGAAGATATCAAAGTCGTTTTTACTCCACGAAAATACATGGCAGATGACCAGCGATTTGCTGCTCGTCGACCTGATGTATTGGTATTCGAAACGGAGCCATTACAAGAGGATATCACCCTTGCAGGGCCAATCATGGCCAACCTAAAAGTGGCAACCACCGGTACAGCCGCAGATTGGATTGTAAAAGTGATCGATGTTTACCCGCCTGATCACCCCAACTATGAAGAAACTCAGGATCATCTACAAATGGGAAATTATCATCAAATGGTACGCTCAGAAGTTATGCGTGGCCGCTTTAGAAATAGTTTTTCTGAACCGGAACCTTTCGAACCCAATCAAATAACAGATGTGCAAATTACATTACAGGACGTTTACCATACTTTTAAACCGGGACATAAAATTCAAGTTCAAGTCCAGAGTACCTGGTTCCCTTTAATCGATCTTAACCCCCAAACCTACGTCGACAATATATTTGAGGCAAATGAAACAGATTTCAAAAAACAGACCCATACCATTTATCATAGTAAACAGTACCCTTCATCAATAGAAGTCACAACCCTAGACAAGAAGTAAAAACACGCATCCCGGTCCAGCAATTATGGACCGGGATCTTTTTTCCTTAAGGGTAAAAGTATTTATTACCCTATTACTGCTTCCTATGCATTCTGATATGGCTCCGCTAATCGCTGTTTCACAAGCATCAACCTAAAAGATACCCCATGAGAGCAATAGCCTTAATCGTCCATAGTATTGTTCTGATCCAATTGGATCGTACCAAGCGATCAATATTTTGTTTTGACAAAGCAATCGAAAGTTGATTATGTAATGGAACCTGAATAAAGAAAGTGGAGGCCCAAAGGAGTATTACCCCGCATAAGTTGATCCCCCAAAATACAGATGCTTCGCCAGCAAACAAACAAAGCCCAACGCCTGTACCCAATTCAATCAGCATCACTGGTGCAGTAACCCATCCCGTTTTTTGGGTATGTAGGTTTTCATATTGAACAAAATCATCCGAAGGGACAGCTCTCATCAGCGGATAATGAACTACCTGTACAAACCAGATCAAACCCATCATATAAAAGGCTGACAACACATGAAGTCCTAGTATCCAATCCATAGTGAGCAATCTATTTTTCTCATTAACTACGTACAGGAAAAGATAAAAAAAATGGCCAATACCGTCGCATCAGCCATTCTAGGTTTCATACATTTATAGTTGCTGAGTGCACGTTACAGCTAACCCAGTGTAGTATAAAGTAGTTGCCCCCTCGTAACTGGAATCAGAACCAATAAATAACCAGAGCTCACCCTGATCATCTGTAGTAACTGTCAGTGTTCTGTCGCCTCTTCTATTTTGCATGACATACTCAAATGTATCTGTTCCATTAGCTCCATCACCCAATAAAACTGCATCAGAACCGATATCCGACTGATTTCCTTTATCTGCACTCAAACGTACCATTCCATCTGTATCATGGATCGCAACCGGCTCAAGAGTAGTAGCACCTGCTTTAATCAGAACGGACTCACCCGGTGCGCCTCCTATACCGACCGCATTACTAGCCACATCCGTTGCGAAGGATGCAGAAAAATCTAAGCGATATACTGTATTTGGTTGTAGGCCTGCAATTTTTCGCTTAGCGTACATGTAAAGGTCAACACTATGATTAGCACCAGAAATCATTAATGCCGATTCATTGGAATCAAGGGGTGATGGCAAATGTGTAAACTTAAACTCCATATCATAATCATCCCCACTCTGCAAAGGATAATCCACAAAATCAACAGTCCAATGCGACGAATCCGCTTGCGTGAAGGTAAAAACCAAGTTTTCATCAAGCCCTTCAGTCTCTTTTGTACATTGACAAAAAAGTAGTGGCGTTAAAAAGAAAAAACACAAAATATTCCATTTCATAGCTATCGGATTTTATTCATGTTATCAGACGATACAAAAACAGTGTCCGTTGGGTTCAGAAGCAATCTTAACGAGATTTTAATAATTGGACAGCTACACGAAATGTCCTACATTTGAATTCTTTTGGTAACAAATGACAAAATTGTCCTATGCAGATGCGTCCCCGCAACCTACCTCTATCCACTGTATGGATAGGCCTAGGCACTAACCTAGGCAATCGGGAAGCAAACTTGGATGTAGCTATCCGTGCATTGGAGCAACTCCCTTTTGCAGATCCAACGTATTCCAAACGTTATGAAACACGCCCTTGGGGCGTAACCGACCAACCTAGTTTCATTAATCAAGTAGTCAGATATAATACCCCATTTGGACCTTTCTCGATATTAAACGCCCTTCAGAAAATTGAACAGCAAATGGGGCGCCAAAAGACACGTAAGTGGGGCGAGCGCATCATTGACCTCGACATCCTCCTGTACAATAATATTCAAATGAAGAGTCAGCGCCTCATCATCCCTCATCCGTATATGCATGAGCGCATTTTTGTAATGGAACCACTTAGTGAGATTAATCCAGAGGGTATTATCCCGGGGTTTACCCAAACGAATAAAGAATTAGCCCAAATTATAGGCAAATAAAATGTATACCTCTTATTCTGCCTTAAAATTCTGTAATATCGCAATTGTATAAGCCAAATCATTAATGGAAATAAGAAATTCATCCCTTCCAGGATACCTGGCGCTAGAAGGAAATATTGGTGCTGGAAAAACAACTTTGGCACGGAAACTGGCAGCAGATTTTAAACATCGGCTTGTTCTCGAACAATTTACAGACAACCCTTTTCTTCCTGCATTCTACGAGCATCCAGAAAGATATGCCTTTTCGGTGGAGCTCTTTTTTATGACCGAGCGGCACAAACAGCTTCAACAAGATTTGGCACAGCGGCAACTTTTTCAGGAAAACCTGATATCGGATTACTTTTTCCTGAAAACCCTCCTTTTTGCAAAAAATAACCTCACCGGTGAAGAATATCGATTGTTTCAACGGCTATTTCATATTTTAAATAATCAGTTTCCCAAACCAGCGCTCCTTCTATATCTGCATCGGCCAATTCCTGTATTACTTAATCAAATCGCTGGTCGAGGCAGGACATTCGAGTCAGATATTTCACCCGACTATTTACTAGGAATACAGAAAGCATATTTTGAATACTTTCGAACAGAAAGTACCTTTCCCATTGTTATATTGGAACTAGAAGATCATGATTTTGCAATTAATCCGGATACATATCAAGCCATTACTCGATTACTGCAAGAAAAATATCCTAAAGGTCAGACCAACCTGCACATTAAAGATTGGCTACCGACATCGTAAAAGAATTATTCAAAATGAAAATTAATATCCCAGAAAGCAAACAAGAAAGAGTAGTCATCGTAGGTGGTGGTTTTGCAGGGCTTACCCTAGCCAAAAACCTAGCCAAGCAGAATTATCAGGTCGTTTTGATTGATAAAAACAACTACCACCAATTCCAACCTCTATTTTATCAGGTTGCTATGGCAGGACTAGAACCCAGTTCAATCATTTTCCCACTCAGAAAATACTTCCAGGACAAAAGCAATACCTTCATTCGGGTTACAGAAGTCCATGCCATTTATCCGGATCGCAAACAACTGGACACCCCAATTGGTATTGTGAATTACGACAAACTCATTCTTGCCACCGGTGCGGATACAAACTTCTTTGGCAATGAGGAATTTGCAAAACATTGTATTCCTATGAAGTCCGTTTCGGAAGCCTTGTTCTTACGAAACCGTATCCTGACCGACTATGAGCATGCCCTATCCATTACGGACTATGAACTTCGTCAGCAATACATCGATATTGTCATTGTAGGTGGTGGGCCCACTGGAGTAGAAATAGCTGGGGCATTGGCTGAGATGAAGAAATACATCATCCCTAAGGATTATCAAGAACTCAACACCAACGAGATCGATATTTACTTGGTACAAAACGGAGATCAACTGCTAAAGGGCATGTCTGATGACTCCGCAGATAAAGCCCTTACTTTCTTGCGAGACCTTGGTGTTAAAGTGATTCTGAATGATTTGGTAACACACGTTGATGGGGAAAATACCTACCTGAAGTCTGGTCAAACTATCCCTGCTAAAAAGGTGATTTGGGCGGCTGGCATTAAGGGTAATATTCCTGATGGTATCTCTAGAGAAGCAATTGGTTCAGGCAATCGTATTAAGGTAAATGCACAACTCCAAGTGGAGATGTATCCAGACATTTTTGCTATCGGCGATGTGGCCATTTGTATGACTGACAACCACCCATACGGTCACCCACAGGTTGCCCAAGTTGCTATGCAGCAAGCCAAATACCTAGCTAAACACCTTCGCCCCAACTCCGTTGCCTCCAGTTGGCCTGGTTTCCAATATAAGAACCTAGGCGCCATGGCTACAGTTGGGAGGCATCGGGCTGTAGTTGATCTACCGCGCTGGAAATTCCAAGGCGCATTCGCTTGGTTTGTTTGGCTGTTTGTTCATCTTTTCCAAATACTGGGTGCAAAAAATAAGCTCTTCGTTTTTATCAACTGGGTTTGGAACTACATTACATATGACCAGTCGCTTAGACTTATCATTCGACCTTTTCAGCCCAAAAAACCTTCATAACTAAAAAAGCCGGAACAGATCGATATGATCAGCTCCGGCGCATCTGTGTGTTTATTTAAATGGATTAGTATCTTACTTATTGGCAACCAGATTGATTTCTAACTCAAACTCATCATAGATCGTTCGATCACCCAGATTTTCAAAGAAAGAACCCGAACCATAGCGAATATCATAATCCGTACGATCCAAAGTGATGGTGGCAACACCAGCGGAAGAATTACCTTCTTCTGTCAGAACGGTATTGAACTTAACTTCTTCCGTAAATCCTTTGATGGTCATATCACCAGTAATGCGATATTCACCTGCTTTGCCGCGGCTAACCACATTGGTAATTTTAAATTCAGCGGTAGGATTCTCCTCTACACCAAAAAAGTCGGGACTTCTCAAGTGGCCAGCTAAACGCTCAGCACCTTTACCCTGAATATCATCAACTGTGATTGAAGTCATATCCATAACGACAGTTCCTCCAGTTAATGAACCATCTGTGTATTCTAGATTACCACTTTTCACCATCACCTTCCCGTAATGCGTACCGGTAACTTTGGAAGCTGTCCACTTAACAAAACTATTTTCCGTGTCAACTGACATGCTTACCATTTCGCTAGTAGGGTCAGTAAAAGCCAAACCAATCATGGCAAAAACAACAAATAAAAGTGAGGAATTTTTCATTCTGATCAATTTTAAAAGGATGTGTAATATGGTTTATTTGTTTGGTCCTGATCTAACAGAAACCTAATAAAAAAGTTTATACATTTATTGTACCTACATCTAAATAGGCAAAAATTTAACGCCTCATTAACCTCTTAACTTATCTAATAAATGGGAAAGCGTTTCCGCTTCTTTTATCGAAAGGTAATCGGACAGTGCTTCTTCTTCCTGCTCAATTTTTGAAGAAGCTAGCTTTAACAAGTCGAAGCCAGCTCTGGTAATT
The DNA here is from genome assembly GCA_013214265.1 of Saprospiraceae bacterium. Lineage (GTDB taxonomy): Bacteria > Bacteroidota > Bacteroidia > Chitinophagales > Saprospiraceae > DT-110. The sequence goes on from JABSSK010000012.1 coordinate 8,694, forward strand.
CGAATATTCACTCTACTTAGTTCTTCCTGGCAAGCTTCCCGGTCCACCAGTCCTTTCATTTTCAGCTTATCAACCAGTCGGGATGCATTCGACATTTTATCGAGCATGCGTTCTGTTAACAGCTTTACGGTAGCGGGCTGAGGGTGCATTCCCCGTAAAATCCGCAAAATATTAAACTGCTGTATGGAAATACCCAAAGGCTTTAGGGCTTGTGCATGCCGATGGTTTAGCCATGCAGCAGAAAAGATCAGATTGATAGCTGCCTTTTGATGTGGATTGCGAAATTGCTTTTGCTGGATTTCATCATCTATCTTCATACCACAAATATATGTATATACATTTAATGTTGCAACATTACTTGTGCTTATTTGGGAATAAAAGCTTAATTTGCCTTCCTTAGTCATCGTAATGAGCCTTAGGTATGCTCACCATGACAAATCAAGTAACCCGACAAATCAGACATTATGCACATTCTTATTGTTGGAGGTGGGAACATGGGTCTTACCTACGCGCGTTCCTTTTTACGGTCACATATAACCACGGAGGAGCAAATGATGATTCTGGAGAAATCACCAGAAAAAGCAGCTCAATTAGCTACACTAGGCGTAGGCACTGTATATGGTAATCCTGAAGACTGTATACAGCACGCTGATCTGATCATTTTGGCGGTAAAGCCCCAAGACAGTCAATCGCTTTTCCCACAGTTAAAACCCTTGCTACATCCTCAGCAACTGGTTTTATCCATTATGGCAGGTATGAAAATGACGACCATTACGAAAGGGCTCGGTGCAGTAAAAGTTATCCGAGCCATGCCCAATCTTCCTGCCCAAATTGGTCGAGGCATGACGGTTTTCACTTCTTCTGACCAAGTTACCCGTATCGAGTTGGTTATGGTTCAAAATCTGCTCGCCACAACCGGTAAAACCGTTTATGCGGATCAGGAGGAGATGATTGATGCCTCGACAGCTATTTCTGGTAGTGGGCCAGCCTACGTTTGGCATTTTATGGATGCCCTCATGCAGGCAGCACGCCGAATGGGTTTTTCTACTTCGGAGGCTGAACTTTTGGTTACACAAACATTCGCTGGAGCCATCGAATTGTTTCAGGCCTCTGATTACTCTTGTACAGAATGGATAAAACGGGTGTCGTCCCGTGGTGGAACTACGGAAGCTGCAATGTACGAATATGATCAGCGTGCTGTAGCTAATGATATTGCAGCAGGTGCTTTTGCGGCCCTGAAAAGGGCGGAAGAGTTGGGCCAAGCCAAGTAAACTGGTCTAAGAAAGGTAAACCCCTAGTCTCTTATCTTTATCCCCAATCGGCTTCTCATTTAAAAGATCAACACGTATTTTACTACGAACCAACTTTATAAATCTAAAATCGACCACTATGAGTTTTTTGTATTTCATTGTTCTAGGCGCTATTGCTGGCTGGCTAGCTGGTAAAATCATGAAAGGCAAAGGGTTTGGCATTGTAATGAATATTATTCTGGGTATTATTGGTGCCATAGTAGGTGGATGGCTTTTTGATATTCTGGGCATCTATACAAAAGCCGGATTAGGTGGTTCTCTCATCACAGCTACCGTTGGTGCAATTGCCATTTTAGGGATTAGTCGCATTTTCAAGTAGCCTACTGGCAAAAAGTGAATGAGGTGAAGGCTTGTACCTATTACAAGCCTTCATTTTTTTGCAGTCGGACAACCTCTTTCAATTTCCGATAAAAACATATAATTTTATCTAGCAGATGTATATGCATATATTTGTTCCTATTTCAACCAATTTCTTATGCCAGAGTCGATAACCTATGCAATTTTGTTTCTTTTATTAGGTTTATTGCTTGGCATGCTTATTGGTATGCTAATCACGCGATACTATTGGCGCAAAAGGAGTATCCTGCGCGAAGAAGTTATTACCCAGTACATCGAAAAAAATATCTATCAGGAATTACGGCAGCAAGTGGACTTGATGCGGGATGACCTTGTGGAAAAAGAACAGGAAATCAGGGCTTTATCCATGAATCTTTCCGCCAAAGACCAAAACATACTTCATCTGGATGACAAGCTACGGCAGCAGAAAATAGAGTTAGAAGCCCTCCAAAAGCAAGCACGTTTGGAATTCGAACACATAGCCAACCGTATTCTAGAGGAGAAAAGCCAACGATTCACCCATCAAAACAAGGTTCAACTTGGCCATTTACTGCAACCACTTCAGGACAAGATCAAGCAATTTGAAGCAGGTATAGAAAAGAGATTTCTGGAAGAAACACGAGATCGGGTATCTTTAAAGAAAGAAATCGAACAACTTCGGGACCTCAATCATCAGCTAAGCGAAGACGCTAACAATTTAGCTATGGCACTAAAGGGCGATAATAAATCAGCGGGAGATTGGGGTGAAATCCAATTGGAAGCTATTCTCGAAAAAGCAGGCTTACAAAAAGACATCCACTATCACGTACAGTCCTCCTTTCGAGATGAAGCCGGGCAGCTTAAACGACCCGACTTCATCATCAATTTACCAGGAAAAAAACATCTGGTTATTGATTCCAAGGTGTCATTAAAAGCCTATGAAAAAGCTTATTCAGCAAATGATCATCAGAAGAAAGCCGAATGGATTAGCCAGCACCTCGACAGCATCCGTCGACATATTAAAGATTTAAGCACAAAAAACTATCAAGACCTTTACCAAATTAACAGTCCCGACTATTTGCTCCTGTTTGTACCAATCGAACCGGCTTTCTCTATGGCTATTCAACAGGACCACAACCTTTTTGCAGAAGCATTAGATAAAAATATTGTAATCGTAACCACCTCCACCCTGCTGGCAACTATGCGCACGGTTTCTTTCATATGGAAGCAAGAGAAACAAAAGAAATCAGTACTAGAAATCGCACGCCAAAGCGGGTTGCTTTATGATAAATTTTGTGGGTTTGTGGATGATCTCCAGAAAATAGGCCACAGGCTCGACCAGTCTCAATCCGCTTACCATGATGCTATGAGAAAATTAACCCATTCCACTAAAAAAGGAGACACCTTAATTGGACGAGCTGAAAAAATCCGTGAATTGGGTGCACGTGCTTCCAAAAAATTACCACAAGATCTCCTAGAAGAGTCTCAGGAAAATGAGTCTCAGGAATAATTGCGTTAAATCCCTATATTTACTTCCATGAACCCTTGGATACATCTGATCGATGACTACATAGCACAAAAGTTACCTCCAAAAGTAACCGATGCTTTTATCGGCGCCATGGAGCGATACCCCGATTTACGCGAGGAAGTAAAGCTTCGTACAATAGAAACTAAAGCGATGGATCGTTTCAAACAATATACTAAGGATAAGCCTCAGGACTTCCCAGAACGCTTCCCCGGTACGAAACTATACTTCGCCAGTCTGTTCAGTACGGCTTTATTCATGGGTACTTTTTCGGCAAGGCTTTTTCCGCCAAAGAATAATATGACCACAACCGGAAACAGACCTGAGGAGGAAAAACAGCCAGAACCAGGCCCTACCAATAATCCTCAGCCTAAGTAAATCCAATTCATCTCGTAATGACCCAAAAATCCAAATGGAATCTTTCCAACACCCTAGCATGGTTATCCGCCCATAAAGTACTGACCTTTTGTTTAGCTACCGCCTATTTTCTAATCACCGTTCTTTCACACGAAACCGTGGGTGCCTTTTTAGCCAATACCCTTAATATTAATGAGCCACAATCATTCAATAAGATCTTCACCCAAGGGGGCATCATTGCCATTGTTATATATTTGGCCCTCACCCTACCACCGATCCTGAAGAAAAAAAGATGGGCTACACTTTATTATTTAATTGGTACACTGCTAATCACTGCAGCCTGTGTACCTACTTTAATCGTCGTCAACTCAGAGTTCATTCATTTTTTTCAATATGCCCTATTAAGCTTTCTTTTACTCCCTCTTTTACAATCATACTGGCTGGCTTTAGTTGTCGGAACTATACTAGGGATTATTGATGAATGGATTCAATACACCATAATTTCAGCAGGAAGAACCCAGTACTTTGACTTTAATGACGTGGTATTAAATCTGCTGGGATCTGCAATCGGACTTATTTCAATAGGTGCCATTGTACATCAACGCTATCCGGTTACCCTACTACCAAAAATAGGTTGGTATGTGTTAGGGGCTTTAGTTACTTTCTTTTTTATTACTTGGTTAGCCAACGGAATTGATATTTATCCCGATTCCAAAAATCCTGCTCCGTTTACACTCATTAAAACAAAAGAAAAGACCTTCTGGACTGTACTTCCTCCCCATCGAAGGTTTCATGTACTACGCCCCTTAGAAGGCCTTTTATTATTAAGTCTTTTATTCGGATTAGGCAGTCAACTGGATAAAGTACTGCTTGCCAATTCTGGTATTCACCCTACAAAGGGTTCCCCTGATCCACGTCCTTCATAAAACGAATAACCCCTTCAAACCAAACTTTTTGATCATCAAATTGGGATAAATGGCTACCATCCGGACAATGTAAATACCGACCATTTTGGACCTCACTGGCCATCCATTCCATATGCTTGGGGTCCATAGTATCATGTGTGGCACCAATTACTAAAGTAGGCACTTTAATCTGATTGATATCGCCAGAGCGATCCCAGTCTTTTAATATAGCATTACCTTTAATGCCAAACTCACTTGGGCCCTGCATAAACACATATACCTCAGGATTGGTATGGTTAAAGCCTCGATTCACTGGGTCTGGCCACTCATCAACTGGCATTCGGATAGCATGTTTTGTATAATAGTGCTCCACCAGTAACTCCATATATCTAGGATTGGAATAGTCTTCGGCAACTTCCATGACCATAATTTCATCATAAATCTCTTTAGGCATTTTGGGGCCTAACACTTCGTCGGAGTACGTCATATATTCCGGAATGGATGACATCATATTAGATATGATAAGTCCTTTAAGATTCTGCTGATATTTCAAAGCATATTCCATAGCTAGGATACCACCCCATGATTGCCCCAGCAGATAAAAATTACTGGTATCCAACCCTAACGCACTTCTTACTTGTTCTACTTCCTCCACAAAACGAGCGGTTTGCCAAAGTGAGGTATCGCTGGGCTGATCACTGTAGTGGGATCCCAACTGGTCATAGTAATAATATTCAATTTGTTCTCCCGGGAAATAACTATCGGCACATTCCCAGAACTCATGGGTACCCCCAGGGCCTCCATGCAGAAGCAACACTTTAATGGTTGGGTTATTACCAACTCGTTTGGTCCATACATTAAATGTACCTACTGGCGTTTCTACAGGAATAAGTTTTACACCTCCGGAAAGTACATCATCTCTATTTGAGATATCATAGTAAGAGAAAGTTGATTCTTCCGGCGATACAGGTTGGCAACTAATTATAAAAAAGGAAATGATTACAATGAGGCAAGTGCGCATGGTGTTCATTTTTTTGATTAAGCTATTTCCCAATCAAAATAAGCAGGTCGTCGTCATTTTTGAAATAGTTGATGGCAAATTTGTAAATTTTCAGTACACAAGAAATTACAAACACTTTCTTTTCTGAATAAAAAATGGATTGTATGAATTGGATTAAATCATTCTTGCTAATTTGTTTACTGTGTGTGGGAATGCAACCGATGCAAGCACAGTCAGCATTACCTCCTTACGCTGACAACATACCTGCTTCCTTTTATGCGGGCATGAAATGGCGCAATATAGGCCCCAACCGTGGGGGCAGAAGTTTGGGTGCTGCCGGTAGCCCTGGCCGACCCAATGAGTATTATTTCGGTGCTACCGGAGGTGGCCTCTGGAAAACCATAGATGCAGGTCAGAACTGGGCACCTGTAACCGATGGCCAGATTACCAGTTCTTCGGTTGGTGCTGTAGCTGTTGCGGAAACCAATCCGGACATTGTCTATATTGGCATGGGAGAGGTTCAATTACGCGGTAGTATCACCCAAGGTGATGGGGTTTATAAATCAACCGATGGTGGTAAAAAATGGCGGCATCTTGGACTGGAAGAAACCCAAGCCATAGCTCGTATACGCATCCACCCTACTAACCCCAATATTGTGTATGCTGCCAGTTGGGAGCGGGTGCGCAGACCGCAACGCCGTTCCTATGCAGGACCAGGTTCTGGTATTTGGAAATCCGAAGACGGAGGTGACACCTGGAACGCCATAACTTTGCCTAACAGTTCAATCACTGGAAATCTGGGCAGAATCGGACTGGCAACCTCACCAGCAACGCCTGATCATGTGCTGGCTTATGTGGTACACCCAAATGGAAGACTGCACGCCGTATATATTAGTAAAGATCAAGGACAATCCTGGCAATCTATTTCAACACTAGGAATTGATCAGGTTTCCTTTATGTGGTGGTATGGCAAAATTTGGATGCATCCCACGATTCCAGAGCAGTATTATCTGGCGGGATTAAACCTACATGCTTTTGGGCCCAATGCCAACCGCTGGTCGACCATATTTCAGGGAACACACGTAGATCAACACGCCCTAGTAGCTCATCCGAACCAACCGGATTTATTAGTTGCCGGAAACGACGGGGGAGTCTATGTATCAAAAAACGGAGGTACAACCTTTCGGCACGTTCAGGTATTGCCTATCACCCAGTTCTATACAGCTCATATTGACCGTACCAGCAATAATAGGTATTATGGCGGCACCCAAGACAATGGCGTAATCCGAACCAGAACTGGTGCTAATGATGATTGGGAGATTATCTTTTTTGCGGACGGATTCCGCACCATCGTGGATCCATCAGATTCTAGTACAATCTATTTGGCCTACCAGTATGGTAACCTGATGCGGTCCACTAATAATGGCCTTAACTTTTTTTCTGCTAGGAATGGAATCCAAGCAGATGACCGCAGAAATTGGCACACGCCAATTGTTATGTCACCAACTAATTCCAACACCCTCTATTATGGAAGCCAGCGGGTTTATAAATCAACCAATAAGGCTTTCTCTTGGTCTCCAATCAGTCCAGACTTAACGCGAGGGGATGGTGGTGGAAACCTTACTTTTGGTACGTTAACCGATATTAGTGTATCCCCACGCGATCCTGATCTTATCTATGCGGGTGCAGATGATGGTAGCCTGTGGAGAACTCAAAATGGTGGTGGCTCCTGGGAACCGATCGGAGACAATATTCCCAATCGATGGATCACAACCGTACTGGCATCTCCTGATGATGCACGCGAAGTTTTCCTTACCGTTTCGGGTTTTCGATATGGTGAACATGAAGCTCAGGTATACAGAAGTACGGATTATGGCGACACTTGGACTCCACTACATAATGGCTTGCCCGACGTACCGGTTAATGATATCATCCTAACCCAAAATCGGTCTTTATATCTTGCTACGGATGTAGGTGTATTCTGTTCTGATGATTTGGGCGCTTCATGGCGTCCGTTCCAATCTGGTATGCCTCCGCTTGTGGTTACAGACTTGGACTATAATCCTGAAACTAATGTTATGCTCGCAGCGACCTACGGCCGGTCGATGTTCAAAACTATTATTGAAGACAACACAACCCCTATCCAGGAAATAACAGTCTCTCAAAAACCAATCGTTTTTCCTAATCCTGCAACTACGCACGTAAATGTATCGTGGCAATCCACACATACTGGTCGCGGAGCGTTGTCGCTGATAAATATTCAAGGTCAGATATTACGCAGATCAGTTATTGACATCAAAGCCGGTTTAACTCATCAGGTGGATTGGGACACCAACGGTTTACTCCCCGGGATATATCTCATCCGTTTGGTAGAAAACGACCACATACAATGGGTAAATGAAGTTCTAATTGGTGTCAGTTAAGAAACCAGTTCCCCAAAAAGGTCATATTCAGTAGCTTCGGTTATGGTTACTTGTGCGAAGTCATTGATACGAACAAAGAACTTATCGGCAGGAACGAGTACTTCATTATCAACTTCCGGAGAATCACCTTCGGTTCGGCCTACAAAAAATGCGCCTTCTTTGCGATCGAAGAGAACGGGTATGGTACGCCCTACCCATTCTTGATTCTTTTCATAGCTAATCTCTTGCTGAATTTCCATAATCCGATTGGCCCGTTGGGCTTTTACTTCTGCTGGCACGTCATCAGGAGCATCAAACGCTCGGGTACCTTCTTCGTGAGAGTACTGAAATACCCCAAGTCGATCAAAGCGCATTTCCTTAACGAAGTCGCATAATTCTGCAAACTCTGCCTCTGTTTCTCCGGGATAGCCTACTAATAAGGTGGTTCGTAAGGTAAGACCTGGTACTTTCTCTCTGGCCGTGGCAACCAGAGCTTCCGTTTCTTCCCGTGTAATTTGGCGCCGCATGCGAGCTAAAACGGTATCACTAGCGTGCTGTAGCGGCATGTCCAGGTAGTTACATATTTCCTTTCGACGTGCCATAACATCAAATACTTCTTCCGGAAATTTACTTGGGTAAGCATAATGCAGACGAATCCACTCAATACCTTCTACATCGGCCAGTGCATCTAACAATTGTGGCAATGCTCTTTCTTTGTAGATATCAAGACCATAATAAGTTAACTCCTGTGCGATCAACATAAGTTCTTTCACCCCCATTCGGGCCAGATTCTTTGCTTCTTGCACTAGTGAATCGATAGATCTTGAGATGTGTTTACCTCTCATTAAAGGTATCGCACAAAAGGAACAAGTTCGGTTGCAACCCTCTGAAATTTTCAGGTATGCATAACTTTGTGGGGTAGTCGTGACCCGCTCACCAATAAGCTCATGCTTGTAATCGGCATTCAACTTCGCTAATAATCCGGGCAGTTCGAGTGTTCCAAAAAAGGCATCCACCTCAGGAATTTCTTCTTCTAGGTTATCTTTATACCGTTGAGAAAGACAACCAGTTACGTAGAGTTTATCAATTCCACCCTCTTTTTTCACTTCTGCGTATTCTAAAATGGTTTTGATCGACTCTTCTTTGGCCAGATCGATAAATCCGCAAGTATTGACTATGATAACGTTAGCATCGGGGTCGTTACTATCGTGTACTACTTCATAATCGTTCCCTTTTAACTGCGTAATCAGATTCTCAGAATCTACCAGATTCTTCGAACAACCCAAGGTAATTACGTTAACCTTGTCTGATTTCAACGTCTTCGTTTTCATTCCTTTATGTCTTAACCGTTAATTGTTGGCCGCAAATGTACTATACTGAGATGACAAATGAAATGGTAATAAGTTGCCCATTTGCCTTCTAAATCCAAATTAAGCATAATTACGTAGGCACTCCGTACCTTTTTATAAATAAAAAGATAGGATCAGAACAAAATGAGTTCACGCAAAAGAACGTTAGTAGTAAAAACAGTTTATGCGAGTTATCAGTACCTGGACAACTATTTCATTCCTTTTATTCTTTGGTACTTTAGATGCCCAAACAGGCATACGCTTTGGGGTTGATCAGATACAGGCTAAGCCCATATCGGTGCTTGTTACAGAAACTCAGGAAGTTATAGATGCCCCTCATAATGGTTTTTCTTTGGGACTAGATTACTGGTTTCGACTAACAGAAAAGCGTATTGAATTCTTTCCAGAAGTCAATTTTACCTATTCTATTTTTGATCTTCCTGATGGCCAAAGCTTAGATGGGCAATGGTACAGTTTGTTTTTCAATACCCACATTTATGTATTTGACTTGGCCAGTGATTGTAACTGCCCGACTTTTTCCAAACAAAGTAATTTATTGCCTCGAGGATTCTTTGTAAGCCTTTCACCCGGTGTTACATATGGTATTTTCTCGTCTGATTCCGATCAGATCAGTGCCTTTGAACGCGATCATTCTGACTGGATTATTTCTATCGCTGGTGGCCTTGGCTTGGATATAGGTATTTCTGATCTGATCACGATCACGCCTTTTGCACAAGCGCGATATCTGTTACCATTCGAAGGCCCTTTAGGACAACAACCCCAGAACGATCAGGTACCTCCTGCTTTCCAATTACAAACACAGAAAGATAGTGGTATTCGATTTCGAGGGGGGCTACGTCTAGGGTTTAGATTTGACTATAGATAGCTGCCAGCCCTCGTAAGTCTACGGCACATAAAAAACTGACATACAACATTATATACAAAAAAACCGGATTTTACCCGATCGTAACAATCCGGTTTTTTAATTCGCCTTGTGTGGTTGCTCCGGTTACCTTTGAACGTATTGCTTTGTAGATCCGTTATCTAAAATGCATTAGCTACATATGAAGGAACTAAATAAATACAGCAAAACACTAACGCAAGACGAGACGCAGCCTGCTGCGCAAGCTATGCTCTTTGGTATAGGACTAACCGAGGAAGACATGAATAAGGCGCAAATAGGTATTGTAAGTACAGGTTGGGAAGGTAACACTTGCAATATGCACCTCAATGGTCTTGCTGAAGAAGTTAAAAAAGGCGTGATAAGTACGGATCTTATCGGTCTTATTTTTCATACCATTGGGGTTAGTGATGGTATGTCGATGGGGACATCTGGTATGCGCTTTTCGTTGCCCTCGCGTGACATCATTGCCGATTCAATAGAAACCGTAGTGTCGGCGCAATGGTATGATGGTGTTATTGCTGTTACTGGGTGCGATAAAAATATGCCGGGCGCTATGATTGCATTAGCTCGCCTGAACCGCCCTAGTATTCTAGCTTATGGTGGAACCATTAGTCCGGGTTGTCATGCTGGAAATAAGCTCGACATTGTTTCAGCATTTGAAGCGTTGGGTAAGAAGATTGCTGGTCAAATCGAACCAGCAGATTTCAGAAAAGTAGTACAAAATGCTTGTCCCGGCCCTGGCGCGTGTGGTGGCATGTATACCGCCAACACCATGGCCTCAGCGATTGAGGCTATGGGAATGAGCTTACCTTATAACTCTTCTATTCCTGCTAATATTCCTGCCAAACAAGAGGAGTCGGTTCGTATTGGCCAAGCAATACGTCACCTATTAGAAGAAGACATAAAGCCTCGGGATATTCTTACTATGAAGGCTTTTGAAAATGCGTTGACCATCATCATTGCACTTGGTGGATCCACCAATGCGGTGCTCCATATGCTCGCTATTGCCCGAGCCGCAGGAGTAGACTTAACCATCGATGATTTTCAGCGGATCAGTGACAAGACACCTTTTCTTGCTGATCTCAAGCCCAGTGGTCAGTACGTTATGGAAGACTTATACCATGTTGGGGGGGTTCCTGCGGTCATGAAGTTACTTTTAGCGGAAGGCTATATCCACGGTGATTGTTTGACTGTTACCGGAAAAACTATAGCTGAAAATCTAGCTGAGTTACCAGAATTGAAAGTAGGCCAAGATATTATTCGTCCTGTTTCGGCACCGATCAAACCTACGGGCCACTTACGCATCCTCTACGGGAATCTGGCGGAGGGAGGAGCAGTAGCAAAAATTACAGGAAAAGAAGGCGAATTTTTTAGAGGTAAAGCACGGGTTTTTGATAGCGAACAGGAAACAAATGATGCTATTGTTAACCACGTAATCCAACCAGGAGAAGTGATTGTCATCCGGTATTGTGGACCCAAGGGGGCTCCTGGTATGCCAGAAATGCTCAAACCTACTTCCGCAATAATGGGGGAAGGATTAGGTCAACAAGTGGCACTAATCACGGATGGTCGGTTCAGTGGCGGAACCCATGGTTTTGTTGTAGGCCACATAACGCCTGAAGCACAGGCGGGGGGGCTGATTGCCCTGCTTCAGGATGGCGACATGATCACTATTGATGCTAAAGAAAATACCCTGACCGCAGATTTGAGTGAAGAAGAAATCAATGAAAGACGTGCTCAGTGGTCAACCCCACCTTTACGTGCCCAATTTGGGTTGTTACGTAAATATGCGCATACTGTATCTTCTGCCAGTGAAGGCTGTGTGACGGATAACCTATAGTATCGGCCCTAATAAATAACCGATAAAACTTTTATGTATGAAACCAGTATTAACAACGCCCGCTTCTCAGTTGCCTGATAGCACGCCTACCACAGTCATGACGGGTGCACAGGCCATTTTACAATGCCTAATAGAAGAGGGTATTGATACTATTTTCGGATACCCTGGTGGTGCTATTATGCCGGTTTATGATGCTTTAATCGACTTTGAAGATCAGCTTACCCACATCCTTCCTCGGCATGAGCAGGGTGCCATTCATGCAGCTCAAGGTTTTGCTCGGGTTACACGAAAAACAGGCGTTTGTATGGCTACTTCAGGTCCAGGAGCAACTAATTTAATAACAGGTTTGGGTGACGCCCTTCTGGATTCAACGCCTTTGGTATGCATTACTGGACAAGTTTTCAAACATCTACTGGGGTCAGATGCATTCCAAGAAACCGACGTTATTGGATGTACTATGCCGGTTAGCAAATGGAACTACCAAATTACCTCGGCTGACGAAATTCCGTCCGTTTTTGCCAAAGCATTCTATATAGCTAATACTGGCAGGCCCGGCCCAGTGGTGATTGATGTTACCAAAAATGCACAAATAGAAAGCTTTAATTTCTCATATCACCGAACACCAGTCGTGCGTTCGTATACCCCGAAACCTAAAATAGATCCGATAGCTATCCAAAAAGCTGCTGCGCTAATCAATCGTGCTGAAAAGCCTATGATTCTGGCTGGCCATGGTATTCAAATCGCTCATGCACTAGATGCTTTCCTAGCATTTGTAGAAAAAACAGGAATCCCCGTGGGCTCTACGATCCATGGCTTGTCTTCGATGCCATCAGACCACCCGCTACATATGGGTATGCTGGGCATGCACGGCAACTATGGACCCAATGTTATGCAAAACCGTTGTGATGTACTGATTGCTATAGGTATGCGTTTTGATGACCGTGTAACCGGAAACCTGCAAAAATATGCCAAACAGGCCCAAGTCATCCACATTGAGATTGACCCTTCCGAGATTCATAAGAATGTTCCGGCACATATTCCGGTACTTGCAGATGCCAAAGAAGCACTGGAAGCACTCATACCCTTAGTCGATCAAAAGCGTTACCCCGACTGGATAGCTGCGTTTCTTGAAATGGATACAGTCGAAGACAAAAAAGTTCACCGTATAGCACTACGCCCATCTGATAATCAGGAAATCCGAATGGGTATGGTGGTTAAAGAAGTTTCTGACCAAACGCAAGGTAAAGCCATTGTTGCTACGGATGTAGGCCAGCACCAAATGATGGCCGCAAGATATTACACCTACAGAGGCACCAACCAGTGGGTCTCATCCGGTGGTGCTGGCACAATGGGTTTTGGATTACCCGCTGCATTTGGTGCTAAGGTGGCTCAACCCGATAAAGAAGTGGTAGCCTTTATTGGAGATGGTGGGTTTCAAATGACCATTCAGGAATTAGGCCTTTGTGCACAGATGAATGCAGGTGTCAAAATTGTCCTGCTGGACAATAATTACCTAGGCATGGTTCGTCAATGGCAACAATTATTCTTTGACCGTCGCTATTCCTCCGTTGAACTAAAGAACCCAAACTTCCTCAAAATTGCAGAAGGGTTTGGCGTACCTGGGGAGCAGGTTACAGACCCTAATGAGTTATCCGGAGCCATTGCGCGCATGCTGGCTCATGATGGCCCGTTCCTTTTACATGTTATGGTAGAAAAAGAAGATAATATCTTCCCAATGGTACCTTCTGGGAAAGCGGTTGATGAAATTGTCCTGGACCATAACGACCTGATCAAATTGTTTAATGCCTAATCTGGCTCATATGATGCCTCAAGAATATACGATAACTGTTTTTACCGAAAATCAAACTGGATTGCTATCGCGTGTTGTTTCTATCTTCACCCGCCGGCACATCAATATAGAGTCGCTTACTACTTCCCGTTCATCCGCAGCTGATATTCATCGATTTACCATTGTAGTCAGTGTAGAAGAGCATATCGCACAAAAATTAGTAGCGCAATTGGAAAAACAAATTGATGTGCTTAAAGCCTTCTATGACACCCACGAGGACATTATCTACCAGGAAATTGCCCTTTACAAAATCCCTACACACGTTTTCTCCAATAGCAACCGCGTAGAAACCCTGATTCGTAAACATAATGCACGTATCCTCGAAATAGAACCCGAGTATATCGTACTCGAAAAAACTGGTCACCAAAAAGAAACAGAGGCTTTGCTGCAAGAATTACAAGAATATGGTATCTATGAATTTGTTCGCTCTGGTCGCGTAGCTGTTACCAAGCCCATGGAACGTCTTAACAAACATTTACAAGCCAAAAAAAACAGCTGATATTCAAGTCCTGTATGCGCATTTAAATGTAATACCGAATTGAGCATACCTTTCAGAGCCGCCTTTTAGCCAACGCTCCCAAAGAATTAAACGCCCAAATAAGGTGATTTAAACTGTAGCGTTTACCTACTGGGGTAATAGATGTTTCCTTTCCTGATATTAAGGAAGTTTGCCCCCTATACAGGCACATACAGCCAGAATATTTTTCTGATCGGACAACCTTTTAAGATAGCAATCAATCCCTGAGGTCGTTAATTTTCTTGACTAGCCAAGACCGGTTGAACACTTCATCCGTTGAGCCTATTTCTTCCATAATCTTATCCAACTCACGGTTGGCTTTTTCTTTTTTCAAGTACGGAAATCGCGTGCGAAGTAAAGCGGTCTTCCGAGTCAATCGAAATAAATTATAGTATCCTAAGCGACGTGTATCTGACATGAGACGATTTCGCAGTAAATACTGCTTGAAGGACTCGGTGAGCGCGTGAAGCGCATCAAATTCATCAAGATCGTAATAGGTACGCATCAATAAGGCTCGAGTACCAAGACTGTACCGTAAATCACTGTATTCCACCTGTGTAAGCAGTTCCAGAACACTATCATATTCACGGGCTTCATAGTGATAAGAAGCCTTATTAAATCGATAGGCATTCTCCCGGCTTCCAGGTAATAAAAGCGCTTTATATTCTTCAATAAATTGTATGGCCCAAGGTAGTTCATTCAGCCGTAATGCCGTTGTGACAATATTTTTATAATCCCATTCTGACAAGTAACCATCATCTAATAATAGATCATCAGATAGTTGTAATTTGTACAGGGTAAAAAGCTCTTGTAAAAAACCTTTATCATTTCGATTTATGCGGGCAATACAGAAATTCATTAAGTAGTTATAGATAGTAATTAGATCAGGACGATCAAATGCCATTTTGTTCTCCTGAATGGTATGTAAGGCAGCGAAGTAATATTGATGATCCTCTTCCCGTAACATTTGATACAACGAATAGAAAATGAAAATAGCAGGAATCGATTGGTATTTTTCGAGATGACAACGAATATCCTCCAGAATAGGCCCTAAAAACCGCAGTTCATATTCCCCTTTCATTATTTCCTGACGAACTTGTATTTCACAAGCATCACGAAGTTTTTCACTGATAAAATATAAGTCGAATGCATTCTGACGCTCTTGTAAGCTCGTATCTGCTTGCCTTTTTTCTTGCAAAACAAAGTACTCCCCAGTTTCATACCCCAACTGAAAACGATGGAACAAGTGACGTGCATCTTGCTTTCGGTTTTTATCCAGAATCTTCTGCGCTTTTTTCAGGTGGCGTTCGTAGGGTTCCGTTTGCTTGCGATGCCGTAATTGTTGAAGTAAATACAATTGTTGCTGAAAGTCATCATGTAAAAAAGATTCCATCGCAAAAAACGATTCTAACAACCGTTGAGCATAGGTCAGGACAGGAGCGAAAGAACCCGTTTTTATATCTGGATGTGACATAACAACCTTTTCCAGATGGGTTACATGCGCATTTTCTAGCGTCACATTAGGATAAACGGAATTCAGATAATCCACCAAAATTCGAACCCCTTTATGCTTGTTTAGATAGGCGGAATGAACAAAAGCAACAAATCGGGACATTTCCCTGCGATCTAATTCACGAATTGAACGAACAAAGCGATTCATAAAATCCAAAAAAGTAAATTATCTAATAAACTGATTTTCAAATACTAAATTAGATAATTAGGTGATATTTAGCTATAAAAAAACCAAAAAACTGTGCCAAAAATACTTTTTAACGTATTACGGAAAACCCATTTTTGTAGTGTTCTAATCAATCTATACGCAAACGCTTAAATGGATTTAGCCATGAACTCTAAACCAAAAACCGTTATACTGATTATACTTGCGTTCCTTTTGAACCTCGGGTCCTTGTATTCACAGGACATCGCATCCTGCATTTACGTCAACCAATTACCTTCTGATGCTGTATTCGGCGCTGACTATGGTCAAACTGGAGGGGATACGATTTTCAGAACCGATGGTCTGACGCTCACTATTGATTCTTTTTACTTCAGCGACCGTTCCGCAGCATTGGGCACGCTGCAAGTAATCAAAGAAGATCAATCCGCTGATGTTCGACCAAGTATCTGGTCGAACAATGCCAATCTTACCTTAATAGATGAAGTAAACAGCAACTATTCCAAGATTGCCTGTTTCAATTTCATTTATGAGGGTGGCGCTTTAAACGTAGGCGCCGACGGGCAAGTCTTTTTCTTTGCCAACCTAGATGACCTACTCAGTGAGTCATCGCTCTTACCTGATTTGAACCTTAACATTGACATTTTTCAAGACGACAGCACATTTGTTTCTGGTCGGATTTGCCTAGAAGGTGTTTTTGATGCCGCCACTATTGGTGGCCAGGATATGTTGATCAGCAATTTGTGCATAACACAAGGTGAAAACAACCGGTGCCCTTGGAATGATGTCATTATCAACCCCCTGAAGTGTACATCTGAAGGATATGCTATATTCGACATTGACTTCCCTGTGGATTGGAATGTAAGAACTTCCAGTTATTTCCTGGAAATTGAAGGTACTCCGTATGGTCCATTTGCCTATGATCAAAACGACATAACGGTTGGACCTATTGAGATCAATGATGCTAACTTATATGAAGTATTTGTCTTTGACACCACCAACACCAACTGCTCTTACAAAACCACGGTATCCCTTACTTGCCCTTCCTATCCTTGCCCAGTAACCGACATTGAAGTGTACATTGATGATTGCGAGGATGAGGAAGTAGGAACTAATCTGGTTATCAACTTTGATTACGATAGTGAGTTAGCACGCTGGTTTTTCTTGGAGATTGGTGGTTTAGTACGCGACTCATTCTCTACAGATCAACTACCGTTGAACCTGCGGGTACCCTTTGATATCCCGGAAACCATCCCTGTAGAAGTAAATCTGTGCTTTGAAAAGGACCAGTACGATACACCTTGTTGCTTCAATTTTCAATTATCCCGTAAAGATTGCAAACCGGATAACGCTTGCCTGACCTTTGATGATATGGAAACAGGAAAGCGGTTTGGAAGAGAAAATTATACGCCTGGTACCCTCATCTTTACGGAGAGTGAAGTACCGGTCACGATTCACCCTTTCCTTTTGCGCGATAGTATATTTGAATACTTATACACGGAGGTACGGTCCAAAGAGAATAATGACTATTTCGAATATGCTTCCGATAACTTTCTATTTCTGGTCAATAGCAACCTAACCTTCGACTTTAGTCCATCCCAACTTCCTTCCAAGCAAGTCTGCCTTGACTTTTACGAAGGAGGCGGATTGATCAATTTTGGGCTTAACGGAAAACCCGTTCAGGTGATCAATACGATCAATGATGTGCTCAGAATGGAGCTACCAGATGGAATCACAGCATCTATGTTCGATGGCGACAACGACTCCCGCCAAGAAACGATTTGTTTTTCAGGCGACATTCAGCAGTTAACCATTGGGGGGCAAGAACTGGGCATCGACAATCTATGCTTTGGTAAAGTGGAAGATTCATGTGAAATCAAGGACTTTACCGCTACATCAACAACTTGTGATGCTGAAGGTAGCTTCTTCGTGGACCTGCACCTGAATCCGGTTGGCTCTGCTAGTGATTCCTTCTATGTGTACCACGATATTGGAGAACTCCTTGGTACATTTTCCTATCGTGATGACAGCGTACGAGTTGGTCCTTTTAATGCTTACTCCCGTGATTTACTTTATCTCATTGTTCAGGATAAGGAGGCGGAGGACTGTTCAGCAAAAATATTAGTAGACAAACCTACCAACTGCCACAACCAATGTGAGTTAGGAGACCTGGAAGTTGACCTGATCAATTGTTATGACCAAACTTTCTATGACCTATTAATCAGTATAGATTACTTTCCAGATACTTATGCAGATCGAAAATTCAACCTGATTATTGAGCGCAAAGACTATGGCACGTATTCCTTTAGTGATTTACCACTCACAATCAATCGGGTAAATATCCTTACTGAGGCTACCTTCTTCCCGGTTGCGCTTTGTTTAAAACCTATTACTAATGATGAAGACGAATGCTGCATTGATTTTAATGTTAATAAGCAAGATTGTGAACCGAATTGTCATCTCACACCCATTGATATTGTTGAGAAAGAATGTACAGCTGAAGGTGCTCTGTTCGTAACGATTGACTTTGAATACGAGAATACCTCCAAGTATTTTGAACTGGTACGTAACGGTATGCCCATAGGTCGTTATGCTTACGAAGAACTTCCTATAAAAGTAGGGCCCCTCTATCCTACCGGAACCGACCGCCCCGTCACGCTAGCTGTTTATGACACCCGCCAGGATGACTGTTCATCTTCACTCATCATTGAAGATTTCCCCTGCACATCCCTACCATGTGAATTAGGGGAGATCAAAGTGCTTCAAACTTTCTGCGAATCTAAAGTATTCTTGCTCATCGACTTTGATCATGCCAGAACTTCAGGTACGTTCCAAGCTATTCTGGATGACGAAGAACTGGGCATCTATTCCTATCAGGATTTACCTATCATAATTGGCCCTTGGGATGCATCTAAAGATGCTAACTTGGTCATTAAGGATACAGAATTTAAAGAATGCCTTACCTCTCGCAAACTGAACGCATTCAACTGTGAACCAAAACTCTGTACATTAGGTGATATCAACATCGAGAAAACCTACTGTGGTGATGACGGAAACCCTTACATCCTTTTGGACGTCAGATATGAGGGCAATGCTGACAGCTTTAAACTCGTACAGGATACTCAACTCATTGGCACCTACGCCTATCAAGAATTGCCGCTGCACGTTGCACTGAATGCCTTCACCCCCGAATCCAATACATTCAAGCTTACTATCAATGATCAATTACATGATAATTGTTTTACCTCCGAAACATTTGAAGTTTTTCGATGTCCATCAGATACCTGTTCACTCGGCGACATAAAGATCTTAGATCGTTACTGTTCGGATACTGGTGCAGATATTGCCAAAATTGATTTTACCTATCAAGCTGTATCCGATTCGTTTTGGGTTGAGATAGACGGTCAAAGTCTACCGTTATTCGGTTACGATCAGCTCCCCATTACCATCAAATTACCTGCCGATCCTGCTGATCTACAACACAGCATAAACGTTTACGATAGTAAATCGGATTTATGTTTTACGAGTACTCAAATCGATACGGTTAAATGTCCCAAACCACTTTGTAATCTGGACAACATTGTGATTACTGAACAAGGTTGTGCGGATAGTGGCAAACCTTACATCGTCATAAACTTTGACTACCAGAGCACATCGGACAGTTTCTATTTAAACACCTACAACGAATTTGTTGAAAGTTACGCCTACGAAAACTTACCCATCCGTATTGAATTCGACAATAATAGTTCCATTGATGTAGTACCCATTAAGGTAACTGATCATAAAAACGAAGACTGTAGTGTAGATACCAGAGTCGAACTTTCCCCTTGTAATTTGGGTGATTGCTCCATCAGTGGTCTTGATGTGATAGAAAAAAAATGCGATGAGGGTAAATTATTTTTAACGATTTCCTTCGATTACGAACGTGTTTCTGAATCCTTTATTCTTTTACAGAACGGCAACGAAATTGGCACCTACAAATACAGTGAACTACCCATTAAGGTAGGTCCTTTTGATCCAGCAACAGCTGGAGACAGCCTGGATTTAAGTGTTATGGATGTCGAAAACCAGGATTGTAGTACCAATCTTCGTTTGCCGGATCTGTCCTGCCCTAACGACTGCTCTATCGGCGACTTATCCCTTTATGAGTCACCCTGTGAAGAAGATGGAACATATTATGTGAATCTTAATTTCAGGCACGAAATGACCAGTGAAGGCTTTCTACTGATTCTGAACGACCAAGAAGAAGGGCGCTTCCGTTACGATGATTTACCGATCCGTTTAGGCCCATTCTTCAGCCCAGGGCAGGAAACGTTGTTTGTGCAAGTTAAGGACCTAGAAAATCCCAATTGTTATCAAGAAAAACGCTTTAGAACTGAGCAGTGTCTTCCGGAAAAATGCTTACTCGCTAAAGTGGAAACAGATAACATTGAATGCAATAATGATACTTCATACAATATAACGCTGGCCTACAGAGGGGAAGGAATTTATGACAATGATGTAATCGTTGCCACCTTCTCCTCAGGCTATCAGTTCCGATTCTTGGCGAGTAGTAACCCCGTACGTATTTCTAATGTGCCACTACCAGATACACGCCGTGATCTTGTTACCTTATGCGTGGCTAATCGGGAAGATTGTTGCCTAACAACTGACTTCGAAATTCCATGCCGAAATACCTGTGGCTTAACCAACCTGCAAGTCCAGGTTACAAAATGCAGTGAGGATGGGCGTTTTGGCATATTGGTTACTTCCGACTACAAAGAGGTTTCTGATGGATTTACCTTATTCTTGAATGGTCGTGCTTATGGTAACTACTTGTACGAAGAGCTACCACTAGAAATAAAAGACTTAACTGCAGAACCAGGTGAATCGTATCAGGTAACTATTCGTGACTTCTCCAATTTTGACTGCAAAGCCTCTGCACGGTTTGTTGCGCCTGACTGTGCTTACCGGTGTGGTTTACATTCCGTACAGGTAGAGATAGATGACTGCCAGGATGGTTCTTTCAAAGCATTTATTTTAACTGAATCAAAAAATGACCAAAAAGGTGAATTTATCGTGTTCCTAGGGGGTGATTTATATGGTCCCTATCCTTACGGGACGTCTGAAATCGAACTAGGTCCTTTCCCAACCACAGGTGACAGATATGACGTCTTGGTTATTGATTCAGATGATCCAACTTGTTTTGTAGCTACTGAATTTTATGCGCCTGAGGACTGTGATGATGTACCTAATGATTGTGCTATAAAAAATCTGGACATCAAAGTGATCGACTGTATTGATGACGGAATCTACCGCATCTCCGTCGACTTTGAGGCCCGTAACCCCGGTAATTACTTCTTTAATTTAATAGGCCCCAACGGTGAGGTTTTTGAATCTTACCAACTTGATGCGTTGCCACTAAAAACAAATATCCGCCTGGAAGGTGATACCGCAGTAACATTAGGTGTATGTATAAATGATCGGCCGGATTGTTGCCAGAGAACCACCATTGATCTGACAAATTGCGGATCACAATCCGACTGCTTCTTAGATCGGGTTCAAGTCAAAACAACCGAATGCGATGACAATGGTGATGTATATATCCTATTAGAAGCAGGACTGGAAGCCAATAGTAATAAAGCACTCGAGGTTATTATTAACGATCAGATTATTGATTCGGTTCGATTTGACGGTAATGATCCGGTACGTGTAGGCCCGATATCACCTGAGCTAGGGCAGGAGATATACTTACTCCTTACGTCCTTAACTACAGACAATTGCTTTCGGGAAATTGCGCTCACTTTTCCAACTTGTGGTGACGACAGTGACGTATGGCCTGGTGATGCCAATCGTGATAACATTGCCAACTATTTTGACCTGATTAATGTAGGGGTAGCCTATGGTGCTCGTGGCCTTTCTCGAACCAGTAGAGAAACAGATTGGATAAACATTCCAGGTTCCGCATGGAATCAGTTCTTTACTACCGGACTAAACTTTAAGCATGCCGACTGTAATGGTGATGGCGTAATTGATGCCCGTGATATCGGAATCATCCTCCGGAATTACAACCGGACCAACGGGCCTGAAAAAGCACCGGACACGCTCCCATTAACGGATCTTGACCCCCCAATTCAATTGGACTTACCACCTGGCGGCCACATTGGCTCCTCTGATCCCCGCTTCAGCATACCGATTATTTTGGGTAGTTCTGATCGGCCGGTAAATGATTTATATGGGCTCGCTTTTGTTATTGAATTTGATCCTACC
>JABSSK010000120.1 GCA_013214265.1 Saprospiraceae bacterium
CACCCTCAATACCTGTGGCACCAGATCAGTCGGCCGACCCCGCTATCGGCACTAGCAGGCCTCGTGAATGATTTCATGAATAATGGAATGGGAGTATATGAGATGGGGACCGTAGCGGTAACCTTGGAAAGACTGGTTTGTCAAATAGCTGCTCAAAAGCTGGGATTCACCCCACAAGCAGGAGGGGTGCTCACCTCAGGGGGTACCTTAGCCAACCTTACGGCTTTATTAGCTGCCCGAAAAAGTAAAGCGAGCCATAATGTATGGCGTGAAGGCCAGCAAAAACCATTGGCCCTTTTGGTATCTGAACAAGCCCATTATTGCGTGGACCGTGCGGTAAGAATAATGGGTTGGGGCGAAGAAGGGATTATTAAAGTTCCTGTGGATGAAAACCTTAGCATACGCGTCGATTTGTTACCACATTACCTAGAGAAAGCCAAAAGTAACCACCTCGAGGTCATTGCTGTTGTGGGTTCTGCTTGTTCGACAGCGACTGGATCTTTTGATGATCTTAATGGCCTAGCTGACTTTTGCCAAGCTAATGATCTTTGGCTCCACATTGATGGCGCTCATGGGGCAGCAACCGCTTTTTCTGAAAAGTACAAATACTTAGTCTCAGGTATCCACCGAGCAGATAGTGTAGCTATGGATTTACATAAAATGCTAATTACACCAGCGCTGGCCACCACACTTATCTATAAGAATAGCTATGATAGCTACCGTACTTTTGCTCAAGAAGCCGCATACTTGTGGGAGCAATCGGAAGAGCATGAATGGTATAATCTGGCCAAACGTACTTTTGAATGTACCAAAGCCATGTATAGCCTAAAATTTTATAGTACGTACCGAGCGTATGGTCCTGACTTGTTTGATGCTTATGTAACCCGGGTCATTGATACGACGAAAGCCTTCGCCCACCAAATAAAAACCCAACAGGAATTTGAATTGGCTGTAGAACCGGCATGTAACATAATATGCTTTCGATATGTAGGGCAACCCAGTAGCCGTCTTTCCCTTTCGGAACAAAATCAAATCAACGGTAATATCCGAAAAGTTTTGCTGGATGATGGCCACTTTTATGTGGTACAAACCCAGCTGCAGGGTAAGGTTTTCCTAAGGTGTACCCTAACGAACCCTTTTACTGAACCTAAGCACACCCAGGAGCTTTTACATACTATTGAGCAAGTTTTTGCGGAAGCCCAACCCTAGTTCGACTTCTTTTATGTGCCAAAATACAACAGGCCCCAGCCAAATAGAATGGTTGGGGCCTGCTCATTAGTATCACAGTGGACTACTTTCCTAACACATCCGCTACTAGATCAGCAGCTTCCTGTAAAAGAATAGCGGAACGAACCGCGAGACCAGACTCATCAATCATTTTTTTGGCAATATCCGCATTGGTTCCCTGCAGACGAACAATGATGGGCACTTGAATCTCGTCGCCCATATTTTTGTAAGCATCAATTACCCCTTGGGCTACCCGGTCACAACGAACAATACCACCAAAGATATTGATCAGAATGGCTTCCACCTTAGGGTCTCTTAGGATAATACGGAAAGCTTGCTCAACGCGCGCTGCATCCGCTGTACCCCCTACATCCAAGAAGTTAGCAGGTTCTCCACCGGATAGCTTAATTACATCCATAGTTGCCATAGCCAGGCCCGCACCATTTACCATACAGCCCACGTTACCGTCCAGGTTAACGAAGTTAAGGCCGTAGCTTTGTGCTTCCACTTCCGTGGGATCCTCTTCGCTCACATCACGCATTTCAGCCAAATCCTTATGGCGATAAAGGGCATTGTTATCAAGCGTCACTTTGCAGTCAACAGCCACAATGCGGTCGTCAGCTGTTTTTAGGCAAGGGTTAATTTCAAAAAGGGAAGCATCAGATTCAACAAAAGCGGTATATAGCTTGGCGATAAACTTGGTCATATTTTTGAAAGCCGCACCCGACAGTCCTAGGTTAAAAGCTACTTTACGCGCCTGAAAACCTTGTAATCCCAAAGCAGGGTCTACCCATTCTTTGTGCACCAATTCAGGTGTTTCTTCCGCTACGGTTTCGATATCCATACCACCTTCAGTGGAATAGACAATAACGTTACACTTCTTTTCGCGGTCCATCAAGATCGAAACGTAGTACTCCTCGCATGCGTCGAAGTCAGGCGCATATGCATCTTCGGCAATCAATATTTTTTGTACCAGCTTTCCAGGGCCGTTCAGGCCACCAGGGGTTTGAGGCGTTTTCAGCATCATACCTAAGATATTCCCTGCGTGCTCTTGTGCTTCGTCAGCGTTTTTGGCTAACTTAACACCGCCACCTTTTCCGCGACCTCCTGCATGGATTTGAGCTTTTACTACCACCACATCATTATTGCTCAGTTCCTGGACTTTTTTATAAGCTGCTGCTGCTTCTTCCAGGGTTTCTGCAACGACACCTCGTTGGATGGCAACCCCATATTTTTCCAAAATTGATTTTCCTTGATACTCGTGAAGATTCATTGTTGGTTGTTTTATTTTTTGGGTCTATGGAATACGCCCGCTAAGGCGCTCCAAAAGTAAGGTAATTTTATAGATAACCCAATACCGGCATGGCCGAGATTAAGTTTCATGCAAAAGAAACAAATGAGAATCTGTATCCAGCGAAATTCCGCAAAAAAATTAATAACTTACCTTAAAATGCCGCTCGAACTATGGAAACGATAACACCTTCTATCACGCAACAAGAATCGCCCAAATTACAAAAAGCCTTGAAGCGGATGCGTAACCCCTGGGTGATGCGGCTTTATTTTCTCAAAAAACTCCCTACTTTGACTTTGTGGGGGGTACGAATTCAGGAAATCACCCCGAATCGTTCCGTAATACGACTTCCCTTTTCCTGGCGATCGCAAAACCCTTTCCGGTCCATCTACTTCGCTGCCCAGTCTGGTGCCGCCGAATTATCCTCTGGTTTATTGGCCATGCTGGCTATGGAGAAACTTGGCAAAGTGAGTATGCTGGTTACTCGGGTATCCTCTGATTTCACTAAAAAAGCCGGTACTGCCGCTTTTTTTGAATGTACCGATGGCGATATACTTCAAGAAACCATCCAAAAAGCAATTGATACTGGCGAAGGCCAACAAGTGACCGTCACCTCTATTGGACGGATGGCTGATGGTGTTGAGGTTTCTAGAACCGAAATAACTTGGTCATTCAAGAAAAGTAGAAAACGGTAAGCCAATACAAACCTCGTACAAACGACGGCCTATTTGATGCAGCTAAAATTAGGCATAGTTTATATATCTTATGAATAAAGAAAAATATAAGCCTCTTTATTTTGCATGAGCAAAAATGCCTTTAACTATTGTACAACCAACTTTCTTGTGGCTACCCCTTTTCTGTTTTTTACTTGTAATATGTAAATCCCCGGAGTGAGTTTCGAATTGATATCAAGCAACAAATCATGCTGTCCAGGCATAAGTGTCAACGACTGTTGATATAGGTATTGGCCCGCAGCATTGCGCAGTGTCAAGAACCAATTATCCTTAGTAATCGTAACCATTTCTATAGCAGGCTGCATGCCTAAAGGTAAAGGATTCGGCAGGACCCTCAATACTGCCAGATTTTTTGGCTCTTGGATATTGGTGGTTTGGCCGAGGATGCTAAACGATTGTTCAATAGAATACACCGGACACGTGTATTTACCATTAAATGGACGTATCCGCCAGTAGTAAGTGCGATTGGGTCTAAGTCCATCGACTGAGAGATTAGCTGTAAAGGTGAACAACTGTTGTTCCATCACGGCGAAAGTAGGTAACAAACTAACTTCAAGAATATACCCCAAAGCACCATCGATGCGTTCCCATTCAAATCTAAGTCTTTCTGTGTACCCCACTTGTTCAGCCATAGCGGGATATACTAGTCGTATCTGATTAGGTCGAATAGCACTGAATGTAATAGGTTCACCCATCAAGTTTACTCTTTCGCTTACCAGATAATTTTGCATTGCGCTTATTTGCTTGGGAGAAAACTTGTGGGAACAACCATCTTGCGCATACGACATAATCATACTGCCATCCGAACGAAAAGAAGCGCCGGT
Organism: Saprospiraceae bacterium; assembly: GCA_013214265.1. Classification (GTDB taxonomy): domain Bacteria; phylum Bacteroidota; class Bacteroidia; order Chitinophagales; family Saprospiraceae; genus DT-110. Next base: position 4,077 of record JABSSK010000120.1, read on the forward strand.
AGGATCCATCTGCAAAAAGCTACTGGCGCCGTCTTCTGCACAAAACCAGCGTCCATTTAGATAATCCGCTGGCGTATCACAAAAACCATCCCCAGCTGCATCACAGTTACTACCATCAGAACGTTCTACAGGAACATTATTCACCAATTCAGGCGCGGGCGTCCGATAATCATGAATAATACCTTCCCATCCATTAAAAGTATGCGGTAAGGAAAAGTAATGCCCCATTTCGTGTGCCCAGTTGCTGTTAAAGCTATTCGTGCATGACCCAGCCAATGTCATGCCCAATGACTTCCGATCCTGATCAACCAGATTGTAACCACAGATTCCCTCCTCCACCGCTGTTTTGACGAAAAATACATTAATAGCATTAGCCTGACTATGATTAGCAATCATGGATACTGCCGTTTGAATTTGCCGGTGCTCATAATAATCCGGTCGAACTAAATACTCAATGGATTTAATGTAGAACTGAATACCAGTAGGCGCAAAATCTTGATTAAGCTTACAAAATGCATTCGTTAAGTCATTAATGGATACCGCTTGATTTCGATTTTGATCCTCTGTAATATGAACTACAACCGGAAGGTCCCAACCAGAATAAGATCGTAAGGTAGGATGATCTTGGGGGTTAGCTTGGTAAGCTTTCAACCACGGTGAAATGCCAGATGGTGTGAGGCACCACTGCTCCTGAGCCTCAACGCTTGAAAGGAATGAGGTATAAATAATCAGAAGTAGAATCAAAGCTCTTTTCATGAAACAAACTTTTCAAAACGCAAGAGAACGGGAAACAACCGGCACCTAAGTCCGTTCTTCACCTTTTACCCAAAAAATAAAGGAGTTAGGCTCATTCATAATGAGGAATTTCCGTATTTTTCGCGGGCAAGAATAGGCATGCAAGCAAAAACGAATGTCAATTTTTTGGTATAGATAGCTGCTTAGAAAACACGAAACAAACAAGAAAACTCACTTAAAGTTGGTTAGTTTATTCACAATATGCTCGTACAAGAATGTAAATAGCAATTTTTCGTGGGCAAGGAGGACAACATTCAATTATCGTAGTGGACGTAATCCTAGGTTTTGTAGTTTCTCACAATAACCAATTCAAATATATAATAAATCATTCAAAACCAAACAAAAAACATAAGTTATGAGTAAAGTCACGGTTGTAGGTGCAGGTAATGTAGGCGCAACTTGTGCTAATGTATTAGCACACAAAGATATAGTTAAAGAAGTCATTCTTCTGGATATTAAAGGTGATATGGCTCGGGGTAAAGCCCTTGACTCGTGGCAGCAAGCATCAGTTGACTATTACAGTACCTATGTACGGGGAACGGAAGACTATGCTGAAACTGCTGATTCTGATATCGTAGTTATCACAGCTGGGGTACCTCGTAAACCGGGTATGACCCGCGATGATCTGATTTCTACTAATGCTAAGATCGTCAATTCCGTTACATCCTCCATTATGGAGCATAGTAAAAACCCTATTATAATTGTGGTTTCGAACCCACTAGATGTAATGACCTACGCTGCTTATAAAGCCAGTGGGCTACCTTCTACCCAAGTTTTTGGTATGGCTGGTATTCTGGATACTGCTCGCTACCGGGCGTTTCTGGCCACAGAACTCAATGTATCCCCAAAAGATATTCAAGCTTTACTCATGGGTGGCCACGGTGACACCATGGTACCACTACCCCGTTATACAACCGTCTCGGGTATTCCGGTAACAGAAATGATAACCGACGATAAACTCGATGCTATTGTTGAACGAACTAAAAAAGGTGGTGGCGAACTGGTTGGATTAATGGGAACTTCAGCGTGGTATGCACCGGGTGCAGCTGCGGCCCAAATGGTAGAAACTATTGTACGCGACGAGAATCGAATCTTCCCATGTTGTGCCTTGTTGACTGGTGAGTATGGCATCAACGATATGTTTCTGGGAGTTCCTGTAAAGCTAGGTGCAAAGGGTATTAACCAAGTCATTGAACTCGCTCTGAATGACGATGAAAAAGCACTGCTAAACGCATCGGCTAACCACGTAAAAGCGGTACTGGATGTTTTCGATGGGATGAACATCTAAATCATTCCATTCCTTCCAATACGGGCATTCTGATGTATTCGGAATGCCCGTTTTTTATCCCCATTCAGCAGCAAGTCCTGAATTCATACATAATGCATTTTTTTTCCATCCCATATTATTGTAACTAGCTGATACAACGGTGAATAGCTATGCCTAAATCTGGACAAAGTCCATTTTAAACCCAAATGCTATTTGCGTGTTATTAATCAGTGAATACAAAAACAGTGGATTCCATGCAAGCCGCTCAAATTGCACCGGACATCTTGTCCGAAATGATAACTAACGAAGGGCACTCTTTGGTGCGCCTTTCGGCAAAAAAGCCCGTCCTGTTGGTGTTCCTACGTCATTTTGGATGTACCTTTTGCCGAGAAGCACTAGCTGATATTTCTAGAGAAAGGCAAAATATTGAAAAGACAGGAAGCCAGATTGTTTTTGTTCATATGACTGACCACGATATTGCGGAACGGTACTTCCAGAGATATGGGCTGACTGGGGCCGAACACGTTAGCGATCCAACTTGCCGATTCTATGAAGGCTTTGGTTTACTAAAAGGATCATTCAATCAATTATTTGGTTTACAATCCTGGATCCGTGGGTTTTCCGCAGGTGTACTCACCGGCCATGGCATAGGCCCTCAACTTGGAGATGGTTTTCAAATGCCTGGCGTTTTTGTACTTTTCCAAGGAGCCATCAAAGAAAGTTTTATCCACAAATTGGCATCGGAACGGCCAGATTATGTTGGCTTGATTGAATGCTGTAACTTCAATAGCTGAGGCTAGCTTTTTTACACATTTTAGGAGTATATTCCAACTTACATTCCTTATTGCTGTTATAAGCAGAAACAATATGCTATGATTGGTTGGAGATTTTCCGAGTATACCCCAAATGGTCATGGGGAAGCTAACTTTGAAAACCTACTCAAAATTTTTAAAGAGTTGCTGGTACACACTTCTGGTGATGTATCTGAAGCCTTGTCGTGGATGACAGAACTCGACAAACAATACAATCTGACTGATGAGAATTATGGCATGGCTGATTTCATCCAGGACCTCATCGATAAAGGCTACATTCAACCACAAGATCAGAATAATCCCAATTTCGTTCCTTCTGCTAAAATGGAAATCGCCTTACGACAAAAAGCACTAGAAGATGTTTTTGGCGATATTAAAAAATCAAAAAGAGGTAACCACTCAACTCGATTCGGCGGGCGAGGCGATGAATTTGGTTCTGAAACCCGACCCTATGAATTTGGTGATCAACTCGATAAATTAGCTGTAACCGATTCCATGCGTAATGCCTATATCAATCATGGCATCGACGATTTCCAATTAACACAGAACGACTTGGAAGTGCACGAAACGTTCTACCAAAGTCAAATGAGTACGGTTCTGATGATCGATCTTTCTCACTCTATGATTTTGTATGGTGAGGACCGAATCACTCCAGCTAAAAAAGTCGCTATGGCCCTAGCGCAGTATATTACCACTAGATTCCCCAAAGACACCCTGGATATTATCGTCTTTGGAAATGATGCTTGGCCCATTGAAATTAAAGATCTCCCCTACCTTGAAGTAGGACCCTATCACACCAATACGGTTGCCGGAGTTGAATTAGCAATGGATATTTTACGCAGAAGAAGAAATCCCAACAAACAAATCTTTATGATTACGGATGGAAAGCCCACCTGTATCAAAAAAGGTAAGAAATACTACAAGAATAGTTTTGGTATTGATCGAATGATTCTAAGGCGGACGCTTAACCTGGCCCAACGCTGTCGTAAACTGGATATTCCTATAACCACATTCATGATTGCGCGTGATCCATACCTGATGAAATTTGTGGAGCAGTTCACAAAAGCTAATAACGGCAAGGCATTCTACTCCAGTTTGCAAGGTTTGGGAGAATTTGTTTTTCGCGATTACAAAAACAATAAAGGACGTCGCCAGCGCTGATCGTGCGGTAAATCGTCCATAAGGATGGTGTATACTTAACATACACCACCCTTTTCGCACAACTACCCGAATACGCAATTAATCACTCCATTGAAAAGCGACTGTCTTCACACAAGTAGCTGGAGATCCATCCGGCATGTTGTACTTCAAAAGCATATTTTGTGCTGCTGGCAACTCAAATACTTCTTTCATATTTCGAATCGCTCCGGCCGGTACACCCTTATCAACAAAGACCTCCAATAATTCAGTTCGTTGCCACTTCGCAATTTGAGGTTTCAATATATCTGCTAAAAGGCTGCGGTTCCTTACACGCGTGGCATTAGTCACAAATCGCTCATCCCGCAGTACGTTTTCCAGCCCTAGTATTTGGCATAGAATAGAGAAATGTTTCTCCGTACCCGTCGCCAGTACAATACCTTTGTGGTCACTAGTAAAAAACACATCTCCATAGGGAGCAATATTAGGATGTTGGGTTCCCATTGAGACAGGAATGTGTCCTCCCATCAACCAGTTGGTTGCTTGATTCGCCAATGCACTTAGGGCCGCATCCAGCAAAGAGACTTGAACCAAACTGCCGTTACCAGTTTTCAAGCGATGAAGTAGTGCGCATAGTAACCCCTCCTTTAACTGGTGTCCCGCCAATATATCAATTAGAGCTACCGGCATTTTACATACTGGCCCTCCAGCAGGACCGCACATATGAAGATATCCTGCTTCAGCCTGCAGAACAACATCAAAAGCCAAGCGATTGCTATATTCCCCAAAGCCTGATAGATGACCTACAATTAAGCTAGGCTTATGAACTTTCAGTTGACTGTAAGTAAGCCCAAATCTCTCAGCGGCATCTTTCCGAAAATTAGTAAGTACAATATCAGCTTCTTGAATGAATACCAATACCTGATCTAAATCTTTCTGATCACTTAAATCGAGTTCCATGACAGCCTTTCCAAAATTTACGCTGGCATAATAAGCTGAGAATGACGACTGGCGATCTTCTAGGGGGCCTTTCCAATTTCTAGTTACATCACCTCCAGTCTTTTTATTCTCCACCTTAATCACCTGAGCACCTAATTCTCTAAAAAACATGCCTACCGATGGCCCAGCTAAAACACTTGCTAGCTCTACAATTTTGATATCCTTAAAAAAATTAGCTTGCATACCTTAAAATTTCCATTGAAACGCCTTATAAAGCCAATATAGTAAGCCTAAATAGAATCCCTTCAGGATACTTTTTACGAAGTCTTCTTCTCAATAAACGCAAACGAGGCTATGCCTCATATAATTACGAGTAGCACCTCATTATTACGACTAGATATTTCCTCTTTAAAAGAGGACCATCACGTAAATTATTACGTAACCATTACCCCTAAATAACCCTGAACAGTTTCTTTAGTGATCTATCTTTTCTCATCCTTAAAACCAGGGCTATGTGTATCATACTCTGCTTTTTGAAAAAGAAAGTTGCCCTCTCTAAATGCTGATCAGGATAATGCTAACCCAACTGTGCAAATGTGAAACAGTACTTTATCCAGCAAGAATGAAAGGTCCGCATAAATGAATAGACAATTAAATAGTATGCTTATTTACATTAGGATATAACACTCACTTTGCTCATACCTCCTGTTCGCATCCGCATAAAAGGGCATTTCGCCAAGAATAATCGTCGGACTCCCCTCTACAACAAAGCGTATTGTTCCATGCATACTTTTCTTTCCCCTTTATCAAATAGCATAACATGACAATTATCTTTAGTTGTGTACATATTTAAGCGTACCCAAATGGCTGACCAAAATTATTCTTCAAAAGGATATCTTGTACAGAAAATACTTAGTCAAATAAGCCCTTAATCTAAATGACTATTTTGAGGAATCTAAGGCTACTGAGATCATAAAATAACACCTAGTAATAAAAGTACAGGAAATCATGGAAAAGATTGTTGTCTTGACCGGAGCAGGGATGAGTGCAGAGAGTGGAATAAAAACCTTTAGGGATCATAATGGTCTTTGGGAAAACTATGACGTAACCGAGGTAGCGTCACCCGAGGGATGGAAAAAAAATCCTGGTTTGGTTCTGCATTTTTATAACCAAAGAAGAAAGCAACTCAATGAGGTAAAACCCAATGCCGGCCATATCGCTCTTGTTGATTTAGAGAAAAAATATCAAGTAACTATCATTACGCAAAATGTTGATGATTTACACGAAAGAGCAGGTAGCAGTAATGTCATACATTTACACGGTGAGTTGCGCAAGGTTCGGTCAGTTACCCAACCTCACCTAATCTATGACTGGGTAGATGATCTAATATTAGGTGATACGTGTCCAGTAAGCCAGTCACAATTAAGGCCACATATTGTTTGGTTTGGGGAACCCGTACCACTAATTGAAGCTGCTGCAAAAGAAGTCAATCAAGCCGATCATATTGTCATTATTGGAACTTCAATGTCCGTTTACCCAGCCGCGGGACTAGTAAGCTTTGCTCAGGAAGCTGTCCGTATAACATATATTGATCCAAGGCCTTCACTCAATTACGAACTCGAACAGCTAAGTAATCTGAAGGTGGTTTCGGAAACGGCCAGCGTAGGCGTTCCAGAATGGGTCAATAATATGCTTTAAGGATAAAAATATCCCCTAACTACCTATTTGATTAGCCAGGGGATAATGGTACCAGCGTTACAGCTGAATATCTATTGTGTGAATCGATAGTACATCAGGAATCCACTGGTGAAGTAAATATCATCACCGGCACCACCTGCAGCACTAATGCCATCAATGTAATCTGAAAAGGCAATTCTTCCGTTCACTTCTAATGCAAGCGTAAATCGCTCTGTAATATCGAATTTGACACCAGCACCAATTGGTAAAGCAAAAAATGCAGTACTGTTTCCAACATCGCGGTCCTGGCGGATCCCATTCATAATCGTTTCATTCCCTCCGTTATAATTGGAGAAGTCCGTATTAAGGGAGGCTAAACCAACAGCCAACCCACCAAAAATGTAAGGCGAGACCAATTTGTCCATGACAACTTTTCCTTTGGCATCGGAATAGTATCGATTAGAACCAAATGGCTCCCATTCAGCCACAGCTGATAGTTCTACTAAATTGGTATTGAATTTAAAACTGCGCTCGGATCGTTCTTGGTAATTTTGGTCATTACCTGATAAATTCGCATAGATTAGACTTCCACGGAATCCTAATTTGGACGAAACATAAGCCTGGCCTACTACACCGATACTCATACCAGAGTCGGAGAAATCAGGAGAAGCCGTAGGGTTAATGTCACCGGAATAGTTGGAAATGCCAAAAAACAATCCACCTTGCCAATAGTCTGCCTGCGCATACATCATCATATTACAGAGTAATACCAATGCGAGGGTGTAAAGGGTTTTCATACCTAAAAATAAGTTTTTGAGAAATTCTAAATGAAAAATACTAAGGGTGTGGATGTCTTAAACTTAAAGATACAATTATTTGTCTTTTTTGGCATCTAAATCAGTCTCACTTTTAATTGTGGGCAGAAAAAGTTCAAACTCGACCCTTCTGTTTAGCTGTCTACCTGCTTTTGTCTTGTTATCCCCAATAGGATTTTCCTCTCCATACCCACTAAATGACAAACGATCTTCCTCTATTCCTTGTCCAATTAAGTACATGAAGCAGCTTTTAGCCCTATTTTCCGATAATTTCTGATTGGTAACTTCCCTGCCTACACTATCCGTGTATCCATCCAGTCGTAAATGATACGCAGGATATTTTTCCAAAATCTCAACGATCTTGTTTAATATGTCTTTAGAAGAAGCCAGTAAATCCGCTCGCCCAGTCTTAAAACGTACGTCTCGCTGGGCATCGACCAATACTTTTTGTTCCGTTTCAGCTAGCTGGGGGCATCCCTTATTTTCCAACGGACCTGATTGCTCAGGGCAACGATCAACTAAATCGATCAGACCATCCTGATCGGTATCCGGACAACCAGAAAAGTTAGTGGTATCTGTAACCGTTGGACACAAATCAAAAGTATCCAAAACACCATCACAATCGGTATCCGGAAGCGGGCAACCGCTATATTGTAGCAGTCCTGCTTCCTCCGGACAGGGATCAAGGTGATCAGCAAGTCCATCTTGATCGGTATCCGGACAACCAAAAAGATCTACACGACCCGGTTCATCAGGGCAAATATCTTCCGCATCCGCTACACAATCAATATCCCGATCCGGGC
>JABSSK010000121.1 GCA_013214265.1 Saprospiraceae bacterium
TTTGAGATAACCTTTCCCCTCCATGGTATGTAATAAACGGGTTAGACTTGATTTATCTTTCTGCAATCGATTGGCAATAGTTTGCTGTGACAACCCATCTCCATCCCACAGGATATTAAGCACAAGCCACATGTCGTGTGTGATTTCAATACCCTGACCCTCGAAGGATCGTACTAGTGAATGTCCGAATTGATTAGCTACTACATGGGTGAGAAAACCAATGGAGTCCTCACGACGATAATGGGTACCTAGCATATCCGTATTGTAGTGGATTAATAAATATGTTTTAACAATATACAAACATAATTACGGTTCAGTAAGTCCCTTATATATTAATAATTGGTAGGCAGTAAACTGCTTTTTTAGTTATTAAACTGCATTTATAGTTGCATAACTATAAAAATAGTTGTATATTTGTTTTATAGTTAAATTAAACCGTATTAGATGGCTATATTAACGATCAAAGAAGAGGAGATTATGCATGTACTTTGGCGACTGGGGAAGGCTTTCGTAAAAGATATTTTGGAGGAATTACCCGAGCCAAAGCCACATTACAACACGGTATCAACGGTAATTCGAAAACTGGAAGAGAAAGGTCATGTAGGGTATGAGTCGTTTGGAAAAACGCACCGTTATTTTCCATTACTACGAAAAGAAGACTATCGAACTGAAATTGTAGACGATACTATTGAGCAGTATTTTGATAATTCATTTAAAGAGCTAGTAGCTCATTACGCAAAATCTGAAAAGATAACTCCAGCCGAGTTAAAGGAGATTATTGAGATGATTGAAAACAAGAAGTCGTGATGATTTATTTGATTTTATCATTTAATCTGGTTTTCAGTTTTCTGGTGATTACGTATTGGTTATTGTTCCGTGATGGGCATGCGTTTCAGCAAAATCGGTGGTTATTATTATTGATTCCTGTTTTTTCATTACTCATTCCACACATACCGAGGCCCGTGGAGTGGATGAATCAAACCATTACGGAGCGGGTACAAGCAAGTATACCTTTCACCTCCAACCCTTTCGAGGAAGATCAGGATGCAACAAATTCTGAGATTACATATATCCAGAACAAAGAAGAGAATGCACCGGATGTACCATCGTGGCTCCTGCACATCACTTGGGCCAAGATACTATTGGGCTTTTATCTTATTGGGATACTCGTTTTATTGGGTCGGCATTTGAGGCAATGGCGTTTGTTGGGAAGGATTTTCCGTCAAGGGGAAAAATCAGATCATGATGGGTTCACGCTAATACGATCGTCACGGGTGAGCCAGCCTTTTTCTTTTTTTGGCTGGGTTGTTTTACCAACAGAGGACTACAGATTGACTGACTATCGGCAGATCATTGATCACGAGCGGATTCATGTTCAGCAAGGTCATTCTTGGGATTTATTAATAGGGGAGTGGCTTCAGATTTTGTGTTGGTTTAATCCTTTGATAAAAATCTATCGTGATTTGGTACGAAATAATTTGGAGTATTTGGTAGATGACACGCTTTTACAACAAGGTGTTGACCAAAGAACATATCAATATAGTTTATTAAGTGTGAGTCTGGGTTCTACCCCAGTTAGTATGGGTTCAAATTACAATCATTCCTTTATAAAGAGGCGTATTAGCATGATGAATGCGTCTAAACAAAATCAATTATACTTTTGGAAGGTTGGCATTATTGTGATTCAAATATTGGGTATTCTCCAGTTGTTTGGTCAGAAGATGCCTCCTATCACTAAAGGCATGCAAATTATACTGATTGGTAATGATGTGCCTTTGGACAAGCTAAACACCTTTCAGGAGCAACTCAGTGTGAGTATCGAAGAGGCTAGTGTTACGTTTCCTGTGGTAGCATACAATGCAGACGGTTCATTTGCTGCCATTGAAGTTGAAGTAACGCTACCAGAGGTAAAAGCGTCCACGAGTTATGAGGACGCAGGGGTAGAAGATTTTCCTTATTTGCCTTTGTTTGTAGGTGTTAGAGGTGATGGCCGTATCAGTTGTAATATTTTGAATCCTCAAAAACTAACACAGATTATCAAATTATACGATGATTTGGAGGTTTTTGCTGTCGGCTTGAATACAAGCTTGGAGCATCTAACGCAGATGCTGCCGGATATTCAAAAAAAGTACCAAAAACGCTTAGCTTACATGGAGCGGATTCGCGTTAGTGAAGGCAGTCCTTTTTCGAGTGCTATTACTTTTTCTACCTCTTCGGAAACAGAAAATGCCAGAGAATATCCTGATTTAACGCAACTATTGATCGATCAAGCTATGGATCAGGGAAGTATGAGGCTAGAATATTATCTGGATGGGCTTAAGCGGGATTTAGATATAGACACCCTTGACTTTAGCGTAGTGGATAGTGTTGAGGTTCGTACGAATGGACTAAAAAAGGAAATTAACGGGAAAGAACATATTACCGGAGTGGTTCAAGTTAGGGTCTTTCAAAAGTAACTTACAGACTAATAATAAATATTAATTCAAGTGTATTTGGGTTTTACCTTACCGACAGGGGTAAGGCTGAGGCGCTATTTTTTAATCACAAATAAATAATCTGCTATTATGAAAAACATTATTTTGATTTTTGGCTTACTGGGATTTTTTCAAATGGGCTACAGTCAAAACCAGATAGAAAAACCTAAGGGAGACGGCGATTTTATGTCGATTACCTTTGAGTCCTTAGCGTCTGCTAAAGCCTTTAATTGGGATAAGATGGAAAGTTGGATGATGGAACTTTCAGGAAAGGATTTTGCCTTAAAGATGACAGTGAACCTTTCGGAAGCGGAAATAGCGGAGAAAGGTGATAATGCCAAGATTGCAAGCTTTTCGGTTGAGGTGACAGATGTTGATGATCCAAAAGAAATGATTCAGGAATTAAAGGATGGTGTGCTGGAAATGCTTGCTCTTTTTGAGGAGTAATTGCCATGTCTTTTTCCGATAGTGATTGGGCATTCCATGTTGTATTTCATGGAATGCTTTTTCATGTCATAAGGCATTGGGGGTATCCTAATAATTATACGATACAGAAATGAGCTACTGGCAGTCATCATCCATTTGGTTAATCCATTCTCGGATTAGTTGGATGCCTTCCTGATGGGGCACGATGCGCCCAAGTTCTGGCATCATAATACCAGGGTCGGTATCTTCCATGCGAAAAATCAGGATTGAGCTATCCGGTTGACCGGGTTTGATACCATACATTCGTCCTCCTGATCCTTTTCCAGCTGCTACCGGTGGCTTACACACACCTAGCCTTCCTTTTTGGGTTTGGGTGGCCTGCAGATATAATCCAGTAGTATGTGCAGGACCTTGCGGGTGGTGGCAATGGCCGCAATTGATATCTAGGTAGGCCAGTGCTCTTGCTTCCAGAGTGCCAGATGTAGGGTCTTCCCAATTAGCAACAGACGGGAGTTGAGGGTGGGGCACATCGAGTTTTAAATACCCCATTTCAACCCACTTGGATAATTGGTTTTTGGCACCTTCCGGATAGGTGAGGTTTCGGTTGAGATTAGCTACTTTCGGCCCTATGGGTTTGATCTCATTGTTCCGGTTATGGCAACTTTTGCATTGGTTTTTATTGGGGACAATATAATCGATGTTCTGTTTTGTTCCTGCTTTGTCGATCCATGTGACGGATTTTATGTCTCCGATCAGATTAAGTTGTGCATCCGTCTGATCGTTGTTCCATACATAATCATAAGCATGCCAAACCCCTTTTTTTTTAATGAGCAACCGCGTTTCCACCAGATCAATGCGATGGCTAGGGTTTCGAAAATCCTGAGGGTAGTAAAAGGTCTTTATCAATGTAGCACCATTGGGAAAAGTAAACATACCCATAGAATCCACCTCTGCTGTTGTACTTTCGGGCATCCAAACAAATCTAGATTTATAGGCATAATCGCTAAAGAGAGGTGTATTCAAATCATAGGGCAGTACCCTTTCATTAGGTGATTGGTGTTGGATGATACCGGTAAAGAAGCCATAATCAGAAAGGGAAGGGTAGGGGATGGCGGAAAGGTCCATATTCACAGGACCAGTATGTATAACGGTTTGTTTACTACAGCTATTGAAGAAATGGATAGCGGTAAGTAGAGTGAAAATCGTTAGCAATGACCAGATTGTTCTTAACATAATAATACGATATAATAGATGCTAACTAATTATTTACAGGAATACAAGCTTACGTCTGTCTGAACATGATTAAAGTCATTGGCGGCATCGATATTTGCAAACCTTAGGTCTTCTGTGTTTTGTTCAATACAAATCCCCATTGGATTAGGGGTTGATGTCTGGGTGTCGGACACGATACCATCGTAGAGGATGTCCTGTGGTTTACCTTTAAAGATGAGGTTGACCATTTTACCAAAATCACTAGAAAGGTCAGGCAGTGCTTTTTTACGTGTATAGTAATTGTTGCGGATGTCAATAGCATAGGTATACGGGTCGTAATCTTGATTATTCCATGGTTTTTCGGTTATCTGGTAGCTGGCTATGGCGGTTCCAATGGTTTTATGGCCAGAGATTTCATTATCGTAAATCTCAACTTCTTTGGCAGCTAGCAGAATGATTCCAGTCCCTGGAGGAACAATACCTACAATGTTACCTTTGGGGGCAAAATTTTTGAGGTTATTATTTTTGATCTGATTATCGTACACTTTGGTTTGCTTACCATTAACAACGGGCAGATCAGGTAAGTCAAAGACTAGAATGCCACCGGTATTTTCTTCAGCACGATTGCCATATACTTCGGATCGGGTACAGTTTTCAATTTCGATTCCTGCTACATTATGATGAGCATAGCAATTTCGAACGATGACATCTTGGCTTTGTCCTACGTAAATACCGGCATCGGAGGCGTAAGAAGCTTCACAGTTTTCGATAAGTACATACTGGCAGGCAACAGGGTAAAGTCCATAACCACCATTAGATGCTTTAACGCCGCCCGTCCAAGTTGTATGTACATTCCGGATGACTACATTGGAGCAGTCCTGCAGTTTAATGGCGTCACCTTGAGTGTCTTGAATAGTAAATCCTTCGAGGGTAATGGAATCGGCGGTTATTTTTAGGCCTTCGGCACCAGCACGTTGCCCCAGGAACGATAAGACGGATTTATCCATGCCTGCGCCACGGATTGTAAAATTTTTAATACCGTCGAGAGATAAAGGGCGGTCGAACCTGAATTTACCTTCAGGGATATCGATAGTATCACCGGGTTCTGCCAGGATGAGTTGTTCTTGTAGGTTTTGATATACTTCTTCAGCTAATGGGAAGGTTTCACCTGTTGGCGAACAAGATGCAAGAAGAAAGAGCAAGCCGCATAAAGGAAGAAAGAGAAAACGCATAGTCGTTGGTTTTCTCTAAAAATATAAGTAATTAAGATTTTTGGAAGATAATATCTACAAAATATTTTTTGTGATCACGCAAACGGTTGATAGTGGTAAGTCCGGATTTATGCGCTAGAACATCAATATCAGCTAAGCTATACTTTTGTGATAGTTCAACTTCAATGGTTTCCCAAGCTGTGAAAGAGATGACTTGATTTGCATCAGGAATAAAAACGTCCTGATCTATTTTGCTAATGATATAGCTTTTTGCTGCTCCGGTTAGTGGATTATAAATTTCCCAATGCTTGAAGAGATCAATATTAAAATTGGCACCCAGTTCTTTATTGATCCGGGTGAGTATATTGAGATTAAAAGCAGCTGTGATACCTGCAGGGTCATTATAAGCGTCTAGGATGATCTGGGGGTCTTTTTTGAGATCAAAACCGACGATGAGCCGATCATTATGGCTCATATTTTTTTGTATTTCTTTTAGGAATGCTTGTGCATCAGGTGGGCGCATATTACCTATGTTGGCCCCCAGGAACAAAATAATTTTTGGAACCTCTGAACGGTAATGGAGTTCATTCAGCATATCGAAGTAATCTCCTTGGAGGCAATTGAAAGCCAACTCGGGTAAGTCATTTTGGAGGCTCGTTTCCAATTGTTGTAACACATGTTTAGAGATATCAATGGGACAATATCGAACATCTACATTCTGTTCTAGAAGATACTGCAGCAATACTTTCGTTTTATAACCATCCCCTGCACCTAGTTCCACTAAGTCAAAGGCTTGACAACCAATTGATTTTAGGATGGAATCTTTATGCATCTCCATGATTTCATATTCGGCATCCGTTAGATAGTATTCCGGCATCCGCATAATTTGCTGAAAGAGTTTATCTCCTTCCGCATCGTAGAAGTATTTGGATGGCAGCCGTTTTGGATTCTGGCGCAAGCCATCCAGGATATCGGAAGTAAAGGTATCCAGATGTTGGATGTCGGTAGTCTTCATAGGTTAAGTTGGTTACTGTTCAAGTAGATGGTTACAGGTCATTTTGCTAATCTTATTCCAGTGAATTGCCATCTTTTATCCGATTGAAAGAAATTGCGATATGTTATTCTCATATGGTTATGAGGGGTTACACAGGAACCACCTCGCAAGACCATTTGGTCAACCATAAATTTGCCATTGTATTCTCCGAGTGCGCCTTTGAATCGGGGGTAATTGGGATAAGGTAAATAAGCGCTTCCAGTCCATTCCCAGACATGCCCGAGCATTTGCAGATCATTTTTATCGGTTTGAGGTTGTGGGTGGTAGTGCTCAGATTCCACGAAGTTACCGTCTTTAGGGATTTTGGAATACATTTTTTCACAAGCTACCTCCCATTCCTGTTCGGTTGGTAACCGGCAACCTGCCCAGCGTGCGTAAGCATCAGCCTCGTAGTAATTTATATGGGTTACAGGAGCTGTAAGGTTGAGTGGTAATAATCCGTTTAAAGTATATTCGTACCACTGCCCTTCTTTCTGGTACCAATATAAGGGGCAGTGCTGCGGTTGTTCTTTTACCCATGCCCACCCATCACTTAACCAATGTTCGAATTGGGCATACCCACCTGACTCGATGAAGGCCAAGTATTCCTCATTGGTTACTAGACGATCCTGAATTGAGAAGGGGTGGATGTAGGTCTTATGGCGAGGTAGTTCATTATCCCAGGAAAATGCGGTACCGTGGTATCCAATCTCAAAGACACCCTCAGCAAAAGAAATCCATTTAGGAGGCATGGTTTCGGATGTTACTGGAGGCACCTTTTTATTTTTATATACCGGGAAAATTGGGTTATTACCAAGGATATATTTGATATCCGTTAGTAACAACTCTTGATGTTGTTGCTCGTGTTGCAGGCCAACGATTATCAGGGTATACAGTTTAGGATCGAGTTCTTGTTGTTGGGTGATAAGGGATTCCATGTTTTGGTCAACATGGGCTCGATATGCCAGAATGGCTTGTAATGATGGTCGCGACATATTGCCGCGTTTACTTCTTAGAATTCTGGGGCCTTGACTTTCATAGTAACTGTTGAAAAAGTAATTCAAGCGTTTATCATACACTTGATATTCGGGAAAAAAGTCAGCTAAGATGAAATTCTCAAAGAACCAAGTGGCATGCCCCAAATGCCATTTGGGGGGGCTTACATCTTCAGTTGGTTGTACTACATAATCTTCAGGTTGCAATGGCGTACAAATGGATATGCTCTGTTGTCGAACAGAGCGGTAAGTTTGCAGCAGTGTTTCGGATTGATTAGAAAAGTTGGATGAAACCGTCATAGATGCTATTGGTATATTATTGGCTAGGACGTAAGTTAAAATGATTAGTAAGGCAAAAATCTTTATTTAGCGGTACGATGCAAACGTTGTGCCCCAGTGGGTTTATTAAATACGAAAGTGAATTCGCAATTCTTGACGCTTAGTAAAGGTTGACAAAATTTATTTGTCATTCATATGTAACCGTAGTAAAGGATGCTGTATGTCTAGCAACGTATAACAATGTATAAAAACAAAATCTTTTAAAAAACAGCTGGGGTTCTGGGGTCGGGTATAAATAGGCAGATAACCGGAACTAGTAAATTGGCAAACCTCAAAATTATGCTTCCTTAACAATAACCCCTTTCCAAAATGCAACTCGCCCTTTTATATGTGCGGCAGCTTCTTTAGGGGTGGGATAAGTCCAGGCAGCATCAGTTAATGTTTCTCCGTCAACCAAAACATGATAATAGGATGCAGTTCCCTTCCAAGGGCATACGGATTGGTGATTACTTTCGGAAAAGTGGTTCATATTAAGCGCTTCCGGAGGGAAATATGTGTTTCCTTCTACCATAACGGTATCGTTACTTTCTGCGATAATTGTGTCTTTCCAAATGGCTTGCATGGTCATAAATAAGTAATTTAAAATTATTGTTACTTGGATGAAAAGGTATATGCTTCATATACGTATCACCAGTAAACCCACAATATACTTTCAAATGTGTGTATTGGTTTTGGCGCTGTTTAGAGCCTATGTTGACTGGCCTGAATCTGATCTAAAGAAGCATTAATGCCACTTATTAAGAAATGGGATATGAGGGTTTTTTGTTCTGCTGTTCCTTTAAGGAGAGCAATCTGACTGATGCTGAGCAAGGCGATTGGTCGTTCACCTTGGGTCCAGTGGGCTCCGTCGGGAAGCTTGAATAGAGGTTTGTTGGTGGTAATATTTTCCCGGGTCCAATGACTGATATAGAGATAGGGGGTAGTACATAAATCATCGGGAATAGCAAGTCCTACCCCGATGGTTTTTATTGGTTGCCCGGCTTTATCGTGATCTAGGGTAATCAGAACGGCTGAATCGAAATGGTGTGGCCAAATGTGAATGGGGCTGGTATGCTGAAAAAGGGTACGTACATTATCCAAGATTAAGGACATATTTGTTCTGTACGCGGTCATTTCTTGGAGGTGTTTAGGGTTTGGGGTATCAAAAGGGGTGCCATCATCAATCGGATGAGAAGGGAGCTTGTAATGTGTAATAGGCTGAAATTGATGAGGTGTGGCACCCAGTTGTTGGGTAAATGATTGGATTTTAGCTATTAGCTCGGGCTGAGATCTGCCAGAGAGGGCAATTCTTTCTATAGGTTCATCCTGATCATCTACAAAAATTAGCTCGAAAGTGGCATAAGCAAGGGTTAGCCGAAAAGTAGTTTGTAATGGAATTGGTTGGCTGCTTAAGGCTTGCTGTTCGCGTTTCCAAACTAGGGCGGTTTGGGAATCATCGGATCGATGAGGAAGAAAGCTATGGCCCATGGCCGCCAGGAATTGGGCCGCTCGATGAAGGTAGTTGATGGTGGGGTTCAAAAGGGTAGGTGCTATATGCGGATTATGTATCCAGTGTACATTATGTAAGAGCATGAATTTTCCATTTGGTACAGTATGGTAAGTTATAGAAATGTTTTTACAGTATAATTATGGAACAGGGCCGAAGCAAAGTATATTTCACTTATCACGTAGAGGAAAGTATCACTGTATTAGCCATTATGGGCCTTCATGATGATAGTGGATCCTACTTCAGCGAGATAGCATTATTTTTAGGATAGGTTGATGGCGCATTGTATTTACACCCCATAGTTTGTGTACAGGTAAAATGGGAAAAGTGTTACCTGACTTAGCCCGTATTATATTGGTAAGAGATTAAAAAAGAAATAGCCCTGATCCAATATAACATGGATTCGGGCTATTCCTTTTTTTGAAAATGACTTAGTAGAACCTAAATAACTATTGATTTTGATAAATGAAATTTGTATTTCTATAACCAGATTTTTCTTTATACCAGTCGTCAAAAGACCCACCTCTACTAGTAGCCCAATTTTCAAATTTTAAGTAGGTATTGGTGATAATCCGCTTCTCAATGGGATGTTTCCAGTCAGAAGGAATATTAAGTGCCCATGGTAAGTAATTGTCTGACACATAGTATTTACCCGTACTTGGGTCAGAATCATCACTGAGTGTCCCGAAAAGCGAGGTATCGGCTAAAGCAGTAGGTTCATTGTTGGGTAAGTGTATTTCAACACCTCGGTTTTTATTTACAATTATGAATGGATTAAAGGGTGCAGACCCCAGCGTGCTTGTCGATTGAGGTGAGTCAAATGTGATGGTTGTTGTAAATTCTACTGGAGCCACGAATGGCGCTCCTTCGCTGGTATTTACACCAATACCACTGCCCGGATGTAAAAGAACACGTGAAACATTATCACATAGAATAACAACGGCATTAGTTTGTCCACTTTCAGTGCCATTTGCGTTGAATGACAAAAAACTTTCATTGATAAGATTTCCTGAAACTGAAGCAACATTAGCTTTTGGCACATTGAATTGGATACCCAAACCGTTTTGATACGAAGCGCCAATGGCCTTAACCCTAGTTCGTACTAGAATTTCTACAGCATCATTGGAAGCATTGGTGATAGTATTGTATCGGTAGTCAACAACCATATCATTAAAGTCATAATCCCCTCGAGCGGGCCACAAATCTTCAAAGGCTAAAGAGGAATACTGGCCCGATGCGGGATAGTAGTTATTAAAAGCTTTATTCGGATCATCCGGGTAATCATCATTAGTGTCATCCACACCATCGCTATCCTGATCATCCACACCATCATCCGATTCTTGATAATCATTGGTATTAATTGCTGTTATGGGTGAAACAGTTGAATAAACAACCAAATCATTAAAGTCTTCATCAGAAGTCCAGGAATAAGTTCTGTTTAAATCCTCAAATCCGAGTATTAACTTGTTGGTAGGACTATCAAAAAGAAGTAGGTTATGTTTCCTTTTTTCTGCTGTAGCTTCTGGATTGAAAGAAGGAATAGAGTAGTACAATATCCTAGGGGATGGAGGATTTTTCCAGAAAAGATGTTGACTGAAGCCATTCGCAATGATAAACCATCCAATAGATACATTAGGAGGAAAAACACCGGAATATGCTGTTTTAGCTTCGTTTAGATACCATAGCTTGAGTTTATTCCCAGGTTGCAAAGGGTTTGGTGAAGACGCATTCGGAAATATAATGGTTGGATCTCTAATTTCGGTTGGATCATTTGGTGGACTATCCGTAGGGTATGTAAAATACCCAAATACGTTTTTGTACCCTGCACCTTCGTGTACAAAGGTTATATAAACCTCTGCGGAGTCTATGAGATTGATATTGGCATCCATATTATCAACCAAATATTCTGGGTTTCGGTTAGGAACACGACTGTTTTCAGGGAGAGAGTTATTCACGGAAGTTATGAGACTGGATGGAATGACATCATCGTCTTCCAAAAAATTAGAAGGGTAAGCTCCAGTGCTAGTCGACCAGCCCCATAATTTGTAAAACGCGCCGTTACCCATAAATTTAACGTCTGGCGTCCGGCTGGATCGAATTTCGGCTACGGATACGCCTGAGGTGATATCGTGCATGTTTTTTCCACCAATAGTTAAATTGATATTATTCTCTGTTAGAGGTAAAACGTATAAGGGTGCTAGGCCAATATAATAAGGAACTATATATAATGAATCAAATGTGCTTGCAGGGGCGACAATTGCAGTAACATTACCGTAGTCGTCCGTCATTCCGGCGAAAATTCTTTTTCTCTGTAAGGAGTCTGTTAAAATACCATATTCATTGAAGGGATATTCTGGATATATTCCAATAAAAGCCCTAGAAATGGCTCTGTCTTCATAGTCAAGGGCGTGCATACTGATTCTGTATTCAGAAATTGTCTGGAAATCAAAATCAGTATAATCAGGGCCAATGGTTGGCGCTGAGGTTACTTCTTCTGGTTCTTCGTTAATATTTTTTTTCTAAGAAACTTTCTGATAAGCAAGCCTGTAGCAGGATGGTAAGGCAAAGTAAGGTGAAAAATCTTAATGGTATAGTAGACCCTATAAGAACCTGTTTTAATATGAATTAGATATCGTTATTAGTTTTTCTGACCTATTGATTGGTCATATGCTGTAATTTTGAAATATGCCGCAGGTAGGTTTACATTACAGCTTAATAAAATTCAACTAACCTGTAGTCAGATTAGTTGAATTTTAAAGGGTGAATGACTATGCTTTTATTAGCTAATATGTATTTAGAAGATTACTTGGTGACTAGTGATTATCCTTTATTCTTTCTTAAAAATGAATTCTGGATTTCTATAGTTTTCTTTATCCTCATACCAATCATCGTAAGAGGTGCCACCACTCGTTGCCCACTGTTCAAATTTGAGGTATGTATTGGTAATAATTTTATTCTCTGCCGGATGCTCCCAGTCAGAAGGTATGTTCAGCGCCCAGGGTAGATTACTATCGGAAACGTAATATTTATTAGAGTTGGGGTCCGTGTCATCCTGACCTGTACCAAACAGCGAAGTATCTACCAAATCTGTAGGTGGATTGTTAGGTAGATGGACTTCCATT
>JABSSK010000122.1:0-5978 GCA_013214265.1 Saprospiraceae bacterium
TGCACTTCCAGTTGGCTATGCTCAAAATCCAAAGGCTCTTCCATTAATACTACTACTTTTCGATAGGCTTGGTGGTGCAGCAGTTGGACCAGGCATTTACGACCAACCCGTTCATGAGCACCGATCAGCCAAGCTACTTTATCATGTTGATTAATTTCCAATGCACATATTTTTTTGCTGAAAGGCTAAGATAATCGAAAACTTGTTGTGTTGCGGAATTGGCTTACACCTAATCGGTTGAACTGGCTAAGCAACTCCATTTTTAGTGTGATCCGCAACGTTACTGCGGGGCGTACCAGTTTATACTATTATTTTTTTATGTCGTAAGCGAATAGAATTACCAATGACGATGACATCTGAAAAAGCCATAAACAATGCACCCCACATAGGATTCAGGAAACCCAAAGCTGCAATGGGAATGGCTACTATATTGTAGGCAAAGGCCCAGAACAGGTTTTGTTTGATCGTTAGTACTGTGGCGCGAGCGATAGCCAATGCTTCTGGTAATTTGGACAGATCGGCGTTAAGCAGAACGACTTTTGCGGACTGCAGTGCCACCTCAGAAGCACTGGTAAGTGATATACCTAAAGTAGCTTTTGCTAATGCGGGTGCATCATTAATTCCATCACCAACCATAGCCGTAGGATGCAATTGGGTCAGGGAACGAATGCGATCCAATTTTTCTTCTGGTAGCTGTTCCATGTAGTAGGTATCAACCCCTACTTCGTGGGCTACCTGCTGGGTTTTTTGGGCCCGATCACCACTCAGAATAATAACTTGGGTGCGGTGGTTCTTGAGCTTATCTACCATTGCTTTGGCTTGGGGTCTGATTTGATCGGACAGGGTCAGGTACGCGAGTGGTGTATCATTTTCGGTAAGCCAGAGGTCAGCTGATGGGTTATCTTTCCCTGCTGTTGGTGCTGTTTCGAGTTTGAAGGTATTGCCTAATGCAGCGGTTCCAGTCATCCCTTTACCCTTTTGTTCACCTAGCTTATGTTCTGGCAGATCGGCAGGCATGGGGCGGCTCGACATTTCCCTGACCAACGACTTAGCGATGGGATGCGTAGAGTGCATTTCCTGCGCATGAATAAGGGCATGGACACGTTTGTGGTTGGGTGTTTGGTAGGTGATACGGTCTAACTGCAGTTTCCCGGTCGTGAGGGTTCCTGTTTTATCAAATACAAAGGTTTTAATTTTAGCCAGAGATTCTACGGTTTGTCCACCACGAATGAGAACTCCCCGCCTAGCCAGTCGACCCACCCCCACCATGACGGCTGTTGGTGTGGCCAGGCCCATAGCACAGGGGCAGGAAATAACCAGTACGGCAATGGCATGCATTGCTGCTTGCTGACTAGGAATGCCTACCCATAACCAGCTAATCCCAAAGGTGAGTAAAGAGATGGCCAGGACGACCGGAACAAATACATTACTAATCTGATCTGCTAGGCGTTGGATAGCAGGCTTATCTTGTTGGGCTGTTTTTACCAATTCGATCATTTTCCCTAGTACCGAGTCCCTACCTAAGCGCTCGACTACAATTTGAAAATTACCGGATACAACAATGGAAGTACCGATAACGGATTCACCTTTTTCTCGGAATACGGGCTGGCTTTCACCCGTAATCATGGATTCATCTACATGTCCTTGTCCGCTTATTATTCGGCCATCAGCGGGCACTTTATCCCCTTCATTTACCTGGAGGTGAAAGCCTAGCTGAATCTCTTCACGTCGAATATCCATAATCGTTCCGGTAGGCATAACACGGCGCGCTCGTTCCACCTGTAGATCAGCCAGTGCTTTGATGGCATGCGTTGTCTGGTCAACGGCTCGTTTCTCCAGCCAGTTACCCACAAGAACCAAGGTAATAATGGTGGCCGTTGTCTCGTAGAATATATATGCAGGAATGTGGGTAATCGTACCGATCAGACTGTAGGCGAAAGCGGCTGTACTGCCAATGAAGATTAGTACATCCATATTAGGCACACCACTACGCAAGGATTTCCAAGCACTGACTCCAAAATGCAAAACACCAATGGTATACACTGGCAAGCATACGAATAATTGAACCCAGGGATCATCCAGTGCGCCGAGGCTCCAACCGAATGACATAACAACGTGCTGTATCAGCAAAGGTAGGGTAAAAAAGGCACTGGTTCCCATTTTTCGCGTTAGGCTCCAAAAGGGGGGTTTCTGTTCGGGTTCAACTACAATATACCCCAGTTTTCGAATCCCTGCCTTTACGGTTTCTTCATCTAGGTTACCGGGTGAACGGCTGTACCTTACTTCCCGAGTTTGAAAGTTGACGTAAACGTCATCTAGTCCCTTTCTCTCTAAATAGCGCGAGATGGAAGCTGCGCAGTGGGCACAGTCCATTCCATCTACGGTGAGTTCAATTAATTGTTTACCCATATAAACTTTTTACCACCCTATATCATTTGCATCAGCCAGAAAAATTCATTTCGTAGATAATTGCTTACTTTCGAAACTAAGTCAGACGCTTTAATGCCAAACATACAACAGTACGACCATTAAGATTGATTATTTCAAAACATGAATTTACAATGAAGAACAAAATTTTGCTTTTCCTCCTAATTTCTGCCGGCCTAGTAGCGTGTGCAGATCAAACTGCTGACTCAGGAGCGGCAGAAGCTACGGAGGCTGATGCGGCAGAAGCTGCCGAAAAAATGTACACGCTGACGCCATTTGCAGCATCTACCGAATATGCAGATGCGACCATGGAAAGCATGACCTTTGAAAACGGCAACTTTTCTTTTGGGTTTTCAAATTACGAATTGGGCATTCAAACGCCGGATGCTGGGGTAAAAATGTGTGCTAATTCTGATAAAGGACAGCACATTCACCTGATTGTAAATACCCAGCCTTATGCAGCCAAATATACGGCTGAATTCCCGTATGAGGTTGAAGATGGCGAACATTATATTCTTGCTTTCCTCTCCAGATCATATCACGAAAGCATCAAAAATGGGAAAGCACATACGGCGCAGAAAGTAACCATTAGCGATAATAGCATTACAGAAGAAACAACAGTTACAGACCCTATGCTTTTCTACAGCCGCCCTAAAGGAAATTATGTAGGTCAGGCTAATACGGAGAAAGTCATGTTGGATTTCTTTTTGGCGAATACAACATTAGGTGATGACTACCAAGTCAAAGTACAAATTAACGATGAAACCCACATGGTTGACACTTGGCAGCCTTATTATATTGAAGGGTTAGGTATGGGTGAGCACCTTATTACCCTTACTTTGGTTGATGCGGAGGGCAATCGAGTAGATACACCGCTGAACCCGGTAAGTCGAAAATTTAGTCTGATGCCTGATCCGGCTGAAGAAGCTATGTAACGAACAGTTTATTGGGAGGAGGTATTTGGAGATCAGATATCTCCTTTCAAACAAAAATGGGGAAGAATAATTCTTCCCCAATAGGCACTAGTTTATAACTAGAATGCTGTGAAATTAAATTCCCCTTGTTTCGTCGAATAACGTTATTATCCCGGTAAATGACCTTTTTTTTCGATTTTTGGTATAAAATCTTCTTTTTTTGGTATTTAAATACTCTTATATACTTAAAATTTACTTTTTTAGAATCCTTAAATCGTAATAAACCAGAAATACGCACGTACTATTTCGTTTTTTTGTCTAGCTTCCGCAAAACGTAAAAGCCACATCCTTATGCAAAAAATTTTGGTAGCCAACCGGGGCGAGATTGCTTTACGGGTGATGAAAACTGCCCGCTCGATGGGCATAAAGACGGTAGCTGTATATTCGGAAGCTGATCGAACGTCGCCTCATGTTACTTTTGCTGATGAAGCCATTTTCTTAGGTCCAGCACCTTCTAATCAGAGCTATTTGAATGGTGATCTGATTATTGCGCAAGCCAAAGCCTGTGGTGTAGACGGTATTCATCCTGGCTATGGATTTTTAAGTGAAAATGCCGCTTTTGCCGAAGCGGTGGAAGCTGCTGGAATTACCTTTATTGGACCACGACCCCATGCGATTTCTGTTATGGGCTCGAAGTTGGCAGCTAAAGAGGCGGTAAAATCCTATGATATTCCGATGGTACCTGGCATTGACCAAGCCATTACAGACGTTGCATTGGCCAAAGAAATTGCTGATCAGATTGGTTATCCTATTCTCATCAAGGCATCGGCGGGTGGTGGTGGAAAAGGCATGCGGGTGGTGGAAAACCCGGAGGCGCTGGCTTCGCAGATGAACCGAGCGATCAGTGAAGCGACTTCAGCCTTTGGAGACGGTTCCGTTTTTATTGAAAAATACGTACGGTCCCCCCGGCACATTGAAATTCAGGTACTAGCCGACCAGCACGACCATGTGTTGTATTTATTTGAGCGGGAGTGCAGTATCCAGCGTCGCCACCAGAAGGTTGTCGAAGAAGCACCTTCGGTTATTTTAACCCCCGATTTGCGCAAGCGTATGGGGCAAGCTGCTGTCGATGTAGCGCGAGCCTGCCAATATGTGGGTGCAGGAACCGGTGAGTTTTTGGTGGATGCCAATCATGATTTTTTCTTTCTGGAAATGAACACCCGCCTGCAGGTAGAGCATCCCGTTACGGAGCTAATCACTGGGCTTGATCTGGTGGAGGAGCAAATCCGGGTAGCGCGCGGTGAGCCTCTGCGAATGAAACAAGAAGACCTCCAAATAACTGGTCATGCCTTAGAATTAAGGGTATATGCTGAAGATCCACGCAATAACTTTTTGCCCAGTGTCGGCAAACTGGAAGTGTACCGCCCAGCTCAGGGTGAAGGTATTCGCGTGGATGACGGTTACAGAGAAGGGATGGATATTCCTATTTTTTACGATCCTATGTTGGCCAAACTGATTACCTATGGAAAGACTCGCGAGGCAGCCATCCAACGCATGATTGAAGCTATTGACGATTACGATATTGAGGGGGTAGCAAACACGCTTTCGTTCGGCCGATTTGTTTGTACACATCCCGCTTTTGTTTCGGGTAACTTCGACACGCATTTTGTGAAAGAGCATTTCACAACCGATGTCCTAAAAAAAGACAATGAGCAGGAGGCTAAGGTTGCGGCCCTACTAGCAACCCACTTGTACAGTAAAAAACACGACAAGCTCAAACTGCCTCAAACTGGACATTCGGAGTGGCAGCAACGACGTTTTTAAAGACAGGGAGGCGGTTTGCAGCCTGTGGATTTTCTTTTTATCACTTTTTGGATAAAATAAATGCAAAAAGTTCACTTTTTGCGCAAAATGCCTACATTTATAAGATATATCGAAAAGGTCAAGCAGCAATGAATAGTATTGTTACACAGCGCTTTATTAAATGTCATGACAAATTGAGGTCTGACAATAAAGTCCGATCGAGTCGACAATTTGCATTGTCCCTTGACTATTTACCCCAAAGTTTAAGCGAAATACTTAGAGGTCGCCGAGATGTAACCATTGAATTGTTGCGCAAGGCAGTCGCTTTATATAAAATCAATCCGGTATACATCTTTACAGGCGAAGGGCCCATGTTTATGACGGAGGAGTCACACAGTGATTTCCGGGTACTTACGATCGTGACGAATATGGAGGAAGAAGAAAAGATCGTTCATGTGCCAGCGCCAGCCCATAGCAGTTATGCGACGGAGGCTAACAATCCTACATTTGTGCAAAACCTACCTCATTTCACACTCCCTGACTACAAATACAAGGCGGGTACACACCGGAGTTTTGACGTTACGGGTGACAGTATGGCTCCTACCTTAGTGGAAGGAGATAAGATTGTTTGTAGTTTTTTGGAGCCTACCCTTTGGGAAAGCAGCTTAAAAGATGAGTTCGTTTATGTATTGGTTACGCGTGCTGATGTTTTGGTTGGCCGAACGACGAACTTATTGAAGGAAGAAAAGAAAGTAGTGGTAAAATCTGATAACCCGTATTATCCGCCCGTGGAGATTCCTCTATCGGATATGGCTGAGGTTTGGTTTGTAAAGA
>JABSSK010000122.1:5988-12243 GCA_013214265.1 Saprospiraceae bacterium
CTCAGATTGGACCTTTTTTACCAGCTCCTCCCAATATGTCGCCGGTTGCTATTCAGAAGAATCTGCATAAGATGCAGGAATCGCTGCTGCACCAAAAGCATCTCATCCATCATTTACAGGAAACTATCGAAAAAATTGTACCTGATTAGGTGTGCAGCATTACCTTTCCAAAAACAACAATAAGCATGACGATCACAGGTACAGTAGTATATCAAAACCTGGAAGGAGGTTTTTGGGGGATCATCGATAGTTCCGGCAAGCAATATTTCCCGATCAACCTACCCGAGCAGCTCAAATACGAAGGTAAATCCGTACGGGTGGTAGCCAGTACTATCGATGATGATATGGGTATCTCCATGTGGGGAACCAGCATCAGGATCGTATCGTTCGAGACGATCCGACCTTAAGCATCCAGCGCTTTATTACTGGAATTGATGATAGACATAAAGTCTTCTGCTTTCAGGGAGGCCCCTCCTACCAGTCCGCCATCCACATCGGGCTGGCTGAATAATTCCAGCGCATTAGCGGGTTTGACGCTTCCACCGTACAGGATGGGTATGCTTTGCGCCAATTCATCGGAGTACTGTTTGGCGATGAGTGACCGCAGGTAATGGTGCATTTCTTGTGCTTGTTCGGGTGAAGCGGTTTTACCGGTTCCGATGGCCCAGATAGGCTCATAGGCGATAACTATTTTTTTCAGTTGGTCGGCTGACAGATGGAAGAGGCTGTTCTTTATTTGTTCGGCTACATAAGCATCCTGGGTATTTTCTTCGCGAATGGCCAGGGGTTCGCCACAACAAAAAATGGGTGTCAGATTAGCTTCCAGAACGCGATCGATCTTTTGGGCTAGTAGGGTATCGCTTTCTCCAAAATATTCCCTGCGTTCGGAATGGCCAAGGATAACAAATTTACATCCGCAGGACGCGAGCATATCCACGGATACTTCACCAGTAAAAGCACCTTTTTCGGCTTCGTGGCAATTCTGGCCACCCAGATGCAGATTAGAAATACCAGTGATTGCGGTATAGGTGTTTTGTAAATGAATGAAAGGTGGGCATAATACCACGACCGTTTCGGAAGGCTGAAGGCTATTGACAATCTGGAGGGTTAAGTCCCTACCTTGCGGATATGTCATATTCATTTTCCAGTTTCCTGCTACGATTCGAGCACGCTTTGTCATAAGTGATTATTTGTTGGTGAAAGCATTTTTTTTTGCCGAAAGGCAGGTGAAACTACACATTTTTTTTACGCCTACAAAAGCGGAAGAATAGTATACAAAATTCAGGTTAATTTCCTTTATTTTATGGTTGGTCGTACGGGCCTTCCGAACCAGCAGCATAATTGGTTTGAACCCATGGTGCTGATTTTTTTTATTATGTGTAGTGCCCAATTTGCAATCAACCGAACCTACTGACGATGAAATTTGGAAAGGTTTATGATTTGGAAGGAATAGATTTCACCCTTCCCCCCGACCCTTCTACTAACCGGCAATACTTTGCGGAAGCCACCCCTTCGGAATCGTTGCGGGCGTTTATTGGTTGTACGGGCTGGTCGATGAAGGAATGGGTCGGCAAGGTATACCCAAAAGGTACGCCGGTTAGTCATTTTTTGCCCCATTACGGCCGGCAGTTCAATACCATTGAGCTCAACACCACCCATTACCGCATTCCGAGCCTGGATCAGATTGAACGATGGATACAGGATACGCCTGCGGACTTTCGGTTTTGCCCTAAGGTACCACAATCCATTAGTCATCGCACTGGAATGGGGGTTGGGGGGCAGGCGTTGGGTAATTTCTGTCGGGCTATGGATGCGCTGCATACGAGGCTGGGTTGTATTTTCATCCAGCTACCCCCTTATTTCGGATGGAACAAACAGTTGGATCTGGAAGCTTTTTTGCGGGGCTGGCCTAAACACCTACCTCTGGCCGTAGAAGCACGTCATGAGAGCTGGTTTTCTACCGACGAGCATTTGGCGGGATTACTAGATATGCTCCAAGCATATCAGGCCTACCCCGTCATTACGGATGTAGCTGGCCGAAGAGATGTACTGCATATGGGTGTTACGGGGGCGGTGGTTATGGTTCGCTTTGTAGGTAATGCCCACCCACTAAGTGACCACCAGCGGGTTGACAGTTGGATAAAACGGCTAGCGGTATGGGGGAATAAAGGTATTTCGGATGTATACTTCTTTCCACATCAGCCCGATAATCTATTGGCGCCGGAATTATCGGAATATGTAGTCGATCAAATCCAAAAACATACTAGCTTTGTATGTCGTGGCCCGACCTTATTGGATCACGACAAAGGAGAACAAATGCGCCTTTTTTAATTCTTTACCAAAACCTGATATCTTTGAAAGCCATCGACTTTAATCCGCTGGAAGAATTAACCAAAATGGAAGACGGCACCCCGTTTATACATCGGGATATAAGCTGGTTATCCTTCAATTATCGGGTACTTCAGGAAGCGATGGACACCAATGTTCCTTTGCTAGAAAGAATTAAGTTCCTTG
Organism: Saprospiraceae bacterium; assembly: GCA_013214265.1. Taxonomy (GTDB): domain Bacteria; phylum Bacteroidota; class Bacteroidia; order Chitinophagales; family Saprospiraceae; genus DT-110. The sequence continues at coordinate 8,503 of JABSSK010000122.1, forward strand.
CTATTTACTCCTCGAATCTGGATGAATTTTTCCGCGTTCGCATGGCAAACCACCGCAACCTGTTGCGACTGGGAAAAAAAACCAAGAAGGAGTTAGATAAAGATCCTAAGGTAGTTTTAAAAGAAATCCGACGCATCGTCAATCTGCAGCAGGAAGTGTTCAGTGATGTTTTTGAAAACAGGATCGTTCCCGAATTGGCCAACCACGGCATCCGTTTATTGCGGAGGCTGGATTTGGATGATCACCAAAGGGAGTATGTGGAAGCCTATTTTCAGGACCATATGCTTCCGTTTGTGCAGCCTGTCCTATTAGTCAAAGATAAAGTAAGGCCTTTTCTCAACAATAAGGCCCTGTATATGACTTTGTGGTTGAAGTCCATCCATGAAGAACAGGCAGAAGATCAGTACGCGTTAGTAAAGATTCCGTCGGATCATTTACCTCGATTTATTGTATTACCCAATAATGACTCAGGGCACAATATGATTATGCTTGATGATATTGTGCGCCACAGTGTATCCTGGATGTTCCCAGGTTATGAAATCATTGATACTTACTCCATCAAGCTGACTCGGGACGCTGAGCTTTACATTGATGATGAATTTTCGGGGGATTTGATTCAGAAGATAAAGAACAGTTTGCAGCGGCGGCATGTGGGGCCAGCATCCCGCTTTGTGTACGATCGCGGTATGCCTGATGAGTTGCTTGAGTTTTTAAAAGACGTTTTTAGTCTGGAAAAAATGGATACCCTACGGGAAGGGCGTTACCATAACAACTTTGATTTTTTCAAATTCCCTGACTTTGACATGTCACATTTAAAAAATCCGCCGATGCCGCCCCTACCCTATTTACCGCTTGAGCAGGCCGATGACTATTGGGGTTCCATTCGCGAAAGGGATCATTTGATCCATGTACCATATCAGAGTTACGAGTCTGTGGTTCGTTTTTTTGAGGAAGCGGCCCACGATCCGGAGGTGACCCATATTAAGATCACGCAATACCGGGTGGCCCGAAAGTCACGCATCATGAAAGCCCTTATGGAAGCGGTGGAGTTGGGTAAGCAGGTATCTGTTTTTATTGAAGTTAAAGCGCGCTTTGATGAGGAAGCCAATTTATCGTGGGGTGAGCGCCTCGAAAAAGCGGGTGTTAATGTTCAGTATTCTTTTCCGGGGGTAAAGGTTCACGCTAAAATTGCTTTAGTACGCCGTTTAGAACCCGAAGGCCCTCGACTTTACACTTATTTATCTCCGGGAAAATTCCATGAAGACACCGCTAAAGTGTACAGTGATTTTGGGCTCTTCACTCAGGATGAGCGGGTAGCTAACGAAGTAGCACGAATATTCTCCTTTTTAGAAACGGTAAAGGTACCGCCAGCACCTTTTGATCACTTGCTGGTCGGGCAATTTAATCTGCGTACCAAGCTGGAGCAACTCATCGATTTTGAGATCGAACAAGCTCGTCAGGGCCAGCAGGCTGAAATTATTCTTAAAATGAATAGCATTCAGGATGCTAAAATGATTAAGAAGCTCTATAAGGCTAGTCAGGCAGGGGTAAAAGGAAAGATGATTATTCGGGGGATTTGTTCTATTGTTCCACAGATTAAGGGCCACAGCGAGCACATTGAAATCATTAGTATTGTCGACCGATTTTTGGAGCATGCCCGTATTTTCACTTTCTACCATGGTGGTGATCAACTGGTTTATCTTTCATCAGCCGACTGGATGGTTCGCAACCTTAGTTATCGGGTAGAGACTGCTTTTCCGGTGTACGCGACGGCCTTAAAAAATGAAATAATGGACTACATACACATTCAGCTTAATGATAATGTAAAAAGTCGGAGCCTTGATCTTTCATTTGCCAATACCTACAATCACAATGCGTCAGATCTCGCCATTCGCTCGCAGGTAGAGACTTATTACTACGTCAAGCGCAAAGCTGAGCAGTGGCCCAAAACGGAATCCTGATTTTTTTGTAATCCACACGATTGCACGATAACAGACAGCTACCCAAGGGGTTGCAGGTCAGGAATACGGGAGCAAAAGAATTGGTTTTAGGTAGCGCGCCAAGGTAATGATCTGAATAGATGAAGGTCAATGCTTCAGATGGGTGGTATGGGTTTTGATCCGTTGTGGGCTACAGGGTTGGATTGCATTATTTTGAGCCTCTGGATATTATCTGTAGTTTCGGCTGCTGAACATGTTTAATCTCTGTATGTTGCATTGTTAAGGTATTGTAAAAGTACGTGGTAAATCATGCTATTATCCATAGTTCTTTCTTACCTTTTGGGAAACAAAAACTATTCACCCACCGGCCCTTGTTTACATTTTTTCATCGAAAACTAAAAGAACCAAATTGCCTTTCCTTTAGAAATAGGCCGGACTGGAAAAATTAAAATTTTATGGAACTAAGTAAATATTCCTTTAATCGCCAGCAGCATAAAGAATTTGTGAAGGTGCTCCACCAGCGTGTTAATGGGTTTTTCAGAAAGAATAACAGGACACGGTATGCGAATGCTGAGATGGTAATCAAGACCGTTGTGGTATTGGCTATGCTTTTTGTGCCTTACTTTTTGATGATTTTTGGTGTGGTCACTAATTTCTGGCTTATATTTTTGTGTTGGATCATAATGGGTTTTGGGACCTCTGCGGTAGGGTTCTCCGTTATGCACGATGCCAACCACGGCTCCTATTCCCGTTTTAAGTGGGTTAATAGGTTGGTGGGTTCTATAATGTATTTTATCGGTGGCAATCCGGTCAACTGGCAAATACAGCACAATGTACTGCACCATACTTTCACGAATGTAGATGGTATGGATGAGGACATTGATGCAGGGAAAATCCTTAGGTTTTCGCCTAACCAAGAGCACTTTGGTTTTCATCGGTACCAGCATATTTATGCTTGGTTCTTGTATGGTTTGATGACCCACATGTGGGTGACTACCAAAGATTTCAAACAGTTGTATCGCTACAAGCAGAACGGTTTGTTGGAGCAGCACGGTCGTACCTATCGGGGAGCGCTTACCGAACTGGTGCTCACGAAATCGTTGTATTATGTCTATATTCTGATCATTCCTTTAATTTTTGTTAATATAGCTTGGTACTGGACCGTTTTGTTCTTTTTGATCATGCATTTCATTGAAGGTTTAACACTTTCCATGGTTTTCCAAACGGCACACGTGATGGAACATACTGAGTTTCCGGAGCCTGATGATGAAGGTAAGCTAGAAAATAACTGGGCCATTCACCAACTACAGACAACCATGAACTTTGCACCTAAGAGCCGCATTTTTGCTTGGTTCATTGGTGGCCTCAATTATCAGGTAGAGCATCACCTGTTCCCGAATATATGCCACATTCATTATCCTAAGCTTTCGAAGATTGTAAAGGAAACGGCCAAAGAATTCGGATTGCCGTATCATTCCAAAGCAACTTTTTTCGGTGCGTTAGCTGAGCATGCGAGCATGTTGCGTACGCTCGGACAAACGCCTTTGCCCACTGCCTGATCCTCTATAGATAAACCAAAGAGGGGCCATTCTGAATCTTATCGGGGTGGCCATTTTCCTTATCGTCAGAATATCCTACTTTTTGGTTGTTAAAACTGAACCAATGAACGCAAAGCAAGCCCTTAGGACCGAGCCCCTAACAATTACTGCAAAGATGGTTAACCACAATCGAATTTGCCGGATGGATGCCATATGCAATATATGGCAGGAAGTAGCTGGCCGGCATGCCAATGCGCTTGGGC
>JABSSK010000123.1 GCA_013214265.1 Saprospiraceae bacterium
CCAAATAAGCACAGAGATTCACTTTAATAATTGTACTTTTAGTGATGATATAAAATTTAATCACTGTGAATTCACGAAAAGTTGCGGATTTAGCAAATGTAACTTTCAAGGTCTAGCTCATTTTACTTCTGCTAAATTTCGAGGAACAACATCGTTTAGAGAAAATGTTTTTGTTGGTAAAGCTTTATTTCATAAATCGGTTTTCGATGAAAGTTGTACTTTTGGCAAATCTGTCTTCAAATCTGATTGCTTCTTTGGAGGGGCCAAATTTAATGCAGGGATTAACTTTGATGAATCGTTATTTGAAAAAACGGTAGATTTTGAAAAAGTCATATTCAATTCAGATGTAACATTCAGAGCGTTTAACGAAAATACTGCAGAGACAGGATTTAAATCGAATGTGTATTTTACTTATACAGCTTTTTTAGGGCGAGTGGAATTTAACAATTGGGATTTTGAATATGTTACGTTTCTCAGAGCTAATTTTGATAAAGAGGCAGTCTTTGAAAAAGTAGACTTATGTAACACATCTTTTCATTTTGTTGATTTAGACAAAAATATATATTTTTACAATGTAAAATGGCGAAAAATAAAAAACAGGTTTTTATTCAATGAAGAAGAAGGTAAATTTATTTACGGGGAAGTGAGTGACAAAATATCTAATATTCAGCAAGCACTAAAACACTATAATGAGTTAGTATCTTATTATGATAAAAAAAGAGATGTAAAAACCAGCGAACTATTCTATGTCTCAGAAATGACAGCCAGATTTAAAATAGCAAATTGGTATGAAAAACCAATATTTATTATCTATTTATGCGCTTCAAGGTATGGTACCTCTTGGCCCAGAGCTTTCGTTCTTCTTCTTCTGGTATTATTTATAATATGCCCTTCAATATTTATTATATCTGAAATAAATTCTATAACAAATATGGTCAAATTTATCAGTTCAGTTAAAACATCATTAATATATTCATTTCAGGCTCTTTTGTTACATAAAGCTTTGTATATCAATGTTACTCCACATGAATTTTTTGTCAGAGTGTTTTGTCAACTATTGCTTCTGGGTCAGACAGCTCTATTGCTATTAGCAATTCGACGAAACTTGAGACGCAGTGCTCCGAGCAGTTAATTTAGACTAATTTATTTGATAATTTATCAATTTTTATAGGTTTAGAATTGATAACATTTTGAATAATGTGAGTGAATTGAGGAAAGGCTTGACAGACTTGGCCGTTCCATGTCTCATCTTATAAATTTGATTGAATCCCTGATTGAAAAGAAGATTGGTTTCAAATCTATCCAAGATGGGGCAATAGATACAACTACTGCTTCAGGTGAACTGATGTTTAATATTTTCAGTGCACTTTCTCAGTTTGAAAGACGGTTAATACAAGAACGCACAAACGCTGGGTTAGCAGCGGCAAGAGCAAGAGGCCGAAATGGTGGTCGCCCTAAAACGGGTATTAACAATCCAAAAGTTCAGATGGCAAAGCAGATGCACTTGAATAACTCCCTATCAGTAGAATCTATCTGTGAATCACTTGCAATATCCCGTGCAACTTTCTATCGATATTTGGCTATGGAGAGTTAAACTTCAATTATGAATTTGATAAATAACATAAAATAGTTATTATTCAATTGGTTACTTGATGATTTATTATTCAGACAAAAATAGAATTTTCGCTTGAAAGCCCTGTTACATAAGGGATACAAAGGAGTCTATCGACAAACCGTTCTTTTATTTAATCGACCCTAACTTACTCTCTTCTTTGAAAGACAGTTTAGGATCTCCCGAGTTGCCGTTAATTCTTAATGTCCAACATGCCATGTTTTACAACCCCGAAACAGCTCTATGTCACTTGTCATGCGCTTCATAGAATAGTGGCTTCCAGAAGGGGTACTCTGTCGCCCTGCTTGTGTAAAATCATTACGAGGCTAAATCACTTCAGCTAATGCTTACGGCCTGCTGGCTTGCGCCCATCGTGCTTAACATTTGGAGTTACCTCCGCCTGCCCGATGTTTACTATCTGGTGGCTGTGACCAACCTTACCAGAGTGAGATTTCCACTCACTAGAATTACCGACCTTGCTCGGCCGCACCCCAAAAATAATTCCATAAAATGTGGTTTTAATGGTTTATAATGTTTATTAAATAAAAAACTATGGAACGGACATTACTGAGCCAACTCCATAAATAGCTGTTAACTACTCTGCGAGTGTGGAAATAATTTTGGAATTAGTACAAATTTTGTCAAGCTGTGTAATTGGTATTTGTATGGGCGCTGCATCACTATACTTTACTGGATACTTGAAGGAAAAAGGGAAGTCACGTGCCCTAAAAGAAGATGTCATTAGGCTTGAAGACGAGAAGCAAAATGTCATATCGAAATACCAAAAAGATATTGAAGACGTAAAGAAAACGCATCAATTAGATATTGAGAAAAGAAAACATCAGTATGAAAGTAAGAAGTCTCAATACTACCAATTTATGGAAGAGATAGATGAATTTAACGGATGTCTCGCTAGATCCCTCTCTGATGATTTGGGTCAAATTATGATGAAATATTATGAATACACAAATAATGTTTCAAATTTATCACAAAAAGAACTTATTGTTGATTTTAACAATAAAGCTAAAGCAGCAGTTGGAAATATTAAAGCCCAAGAAATAAAATTATTCTCAAGATTGAATGCATTTAAGCTATCAACTAATGATAAAATAATCACTCATCTTGAAGGACTGATGCGTCAAATACAGAAGTCAGAAAAAATACTTGTTGACATATTTAACTATATAGGAAGGCCTGAATTTCTGATAACTAGAGATGTACCTGAAAAAATATTAGCACTATCAGACTTTAACCAAAATGATTTAGCGAACGAAAAAGAAAAGCTAATAGCTGCATTGAAGCGAGATCTTAATGAAATATAATACAGCTAACAAGTCATTCAAAAGGACAAAAAACAGTTGGCTTTTGCTCCTTCTTCGCTAATTTTAGCCAATAATTATTTGCCTCTTAGTGAGTAATTATGTTTTAATTCTGGCATAGTTCATGAGTCTAAATAGTGATATATATGAAAACATGGTTGGTTAACACTAACACTAAAGATAAAAATGGAAATCCTAATGCGTTCAAATATATGCTTAGGCAGAACAAAGCCGCTGCATTTTATGATAGAGCCCCTGAAATAGATAAAATTCAAAAGGGTGATCTTGTATGTCTTTATCATAATCAAAATCGCATTATTGCTGTCGGCTCCGTTGTGACTCCATATCAAGGGCATGACTTTCCAGATATGGAATCAATTGAGCATTGGGTGGATGTAAATTGGTTATGGAAAGCTGAGTTTGATAACGATTTTGAACCACTGAATTACATAGATAGGAATGAACTAAGTATAACAATGGTTAATGGAACAGTAGTTAACGTAACAGATCAAATTAACTATAAAGAACTGCTTGTCCAAATCGCAAAGCATCAGAGTTTTTAAAAAACAAGTTGCTTAAACGGAAAAATAGCAGTTGGCCATCGCTTAGCTATTATAACCAACCATTATTTTCCGCTTAGCAAGCGCGCTATAGATACAACACCTGATGAGCAGATAAATATTAAGTCGTTATATCTTAATATAAACTTTCGTTGGTACTTGACTCCTTACCCAATGAATACAAAACATCAAATCAAAAACCGTCGATAATATAGTTTATTTAGGGTAAAGGAAAGTGTGTGTTTTGTGTGAAAATAGCCCTTTTAGATGTTGTTTTTACATGATAATACACAGTGAAAATTATGTATTTGTGTAGTAACCCCATCTAATCCTTTCTAGAACTAAAGACTGATAGAAAAAACGAAGTGCGCAACATTATGCAAGCTACCGTATATCCATCTGAAAGTAGGTCTAATTAGCACTTAGCTTATACTTCAGGAGCGTTGGATGTGCCATCCTCCTGCTAAACAGTTTTTTCTTTAAAGTAAAGTAGACCGCTATCAGATAGCGATATATTAATCTAAATGATAGCATTACCATAAAGATCCTAAATGATAGATTATTACGTCGAACGAGGGTTTTAGGTCCACGCGACCGGATATGAAGTGCACAGTATATTGGTAAGAGTATATATTTCAGTCATTTAACGATTACCTACAATTTAGTCTATAGACGTATGTTACAAATTACACGTATTACGTACTGATCCGAATATAGGTAGCAGAGATGAACAGGTGCTACACCTGAAAAAATAGATGAAGAGTTTTTCGAAATATAAATTTAGATAACGAATTTACAAGAGAATGAAATGAATATATTACAATACGAATCAAAAATCTGGGCTACTGCAGACTTACTACGTGGAAGCGGCATCAAAGAATCTGAGTGGCCATCCTTTATGATGCCATTTTTCGCATTACTCATGATTGAAAGCCGACTTATTCGTATGTTTGAAGAGCTAAAAGCTGAAGTTGGAGAAGAGACCTTTGGTAAAATACAACAGGAAGATCTCTATGATCTTATTAAGGATAAAGGGCAGGGCTATAATTCATATATTTTCGAAAAAGATTTATCTCTGCAGGGGATTTGTAAAAATGACAAATCTTTTGAAACCGATCTTGAAGCTTATCTCGAAGGCTTTGATGGTGAAACGAAAGATTTACTCGGCGTCGATACTGGAGATGGTGAAAAGTTTCTCGACATTAGAGGCGTCATAACAAAGTTAAAAGCTAAAAAGGTACTGCTTGGCTACACCAAATTGTGGGCTGATATTGACCTAAAACCGTTTAACAACTCAGAGATTACTACACTTGAAGAACATATCAAGCGCAAATGGGCAGATATATCCGCAGAAACAGCAGGTGAACAGTACACCCCTGATGATGTAATTTCCCTGATTAGTGAAATTGTTGCATCCAAAATTGAAGAATCTGACAAGCTACTAAAAATTTATGACTGTACATGCGGTGGTGGCAACATGTTATTCGGTGTTGAAGATCGTATAAACCAAAAATTTAAACGTTTGACTCAAACTTATGGTCAAGACTGGAACGATGCCCTTTATGCACTGGCAAAAATCGAAAGCAGATTCCGTCCTGACTCAAAAATAGAACATGGCAACACCTTAGTTGATGATAAATTCGATAATGAAGAGTTTGACGTCGTCATCGCCAATCCTCCCTATGGTGTCAGCTGGTCAGGTTATTCTAAAGATATTCGAAATGATAAGACTGAACGGTTTAAGTACCTGCCATCTATTTCGGACGGTCAATTGCTATTTATGCAGCATTTGATTTCAAAACTAGATGCGAATGGCATCGGTGTAGTTGTTCATAATGGCTCAAGCCTATTCAGTGGCGAAGCGGGGTCTTCTGAAAGTAATATTAGGAAATGGATGCTAGATAATGATCTTGTTGAGGCATTGATCCAATTACCAACAGAAGAATTCTTCAACACCAATATTTATACCTATCTCTGGGTCTTAAACAAACGAAAGGATCAAATAAAACAAGGTAAGGTTCTTCTAATAGATGCAAGTAATAGCGCTACTCCACTAAAAAAGAAAAAAGGAGAGAAGAAAAAGGAATTGGCTGAGGCGGCAATCAATACAGTAGTGGATACGTTAAACTCATATACAGACAGCTCTTTATCTAAACTTGTTAATAAAGAACACTTTTATTTTAATAAGCAAAACATCATGCTTACTAACGTCGATATAAATGGATTAACCTTTGAATCCCAACTTCCCTTAAAGGAAGATAAGAAAACAGGCCAAATGAAACAAGCTTCCTCAATGGTTTTAGCGCCAGTTTCGTTAACAGATGGTGAGCGTGAGTTAACTGAGTTCACCATCATGAAGTTTGATGCAGGTCGATATACTTCCTTATTAGATTATTTTGAACAAAATATCAAACCGTTCATTTCGGCATTAGATTACAAAGAGAAGCCACTCAGAGTATCGACATCATTGTTATGCTACTGGTATGACAATGATCAGGAAACTCTGATAAAAGAAGACCTAAAATCAGGTAACAAAGAAAATTTAGGTTGCGGAAAAATAATCATTAAGTCTGTGTATAAGAAAGAAACAAAAAAATTACCTGAGCGCATAGCTATTAGTATTGAGTTAACGCCAAACTATGAGAAAGACTATGAAATAATTCCTTTTAACAAAGATGAATCTATTAATCAGCTAGTCATAAGCAAGCATATGAATAAATACGTTGGACGACAATTCAAATATTTAGAAAATACGGTTGGAGTTGAGATTAACTTCAAAAAAGAGTTTTATAGAAAGACAAAGCTTCGAAGCACAAAGGTTATTCAGACAGAACTTATAGAATTAAATGAAAAACTAGCCGAACTAGAAAACGAGTTTTTCTTGTGATGCTAAACGATAAGTACAACGCCTACATTAATTCTGAACTCAATTGGTTAGCAGAGATACCTGAAAATTGGAGTGTAAAGAGAGTAAAGGAAATTATGATAAGGTTAGACCAAGGATGGAGCCCTAATGCTGCTCCTTGGCCAGCAACGGCGAATGGCTATGGAGTGCTTAAATTGTCAGCAATATCAAATAACCAATTTTTTGAGTTAAAAAACAAAGAACTTGCCCCAGACGAAGTATCTAGTTATGTCCTTCTGGCTGAAAAAGGTCGTGTATTAATGACAAGATCAAACACTCCTGACCTAGTAGGGGAGGTGTGCTTTATTCGTAAAACTCCCTACGCAAATCTTGTTGTACCTGATCTTATTTTCTCATTACTACTTAAGCCAAATAAAGTTTCCTCATCCTATTTCGCCTACTTAATTAATAGTCATTCGTTTAGCTACTTAAAAACTATTTCTGCGAGAGGATTGAATGACTCCATGGTGAAAATTTCTCAGGCTACAGTCAAAAATTGGAAAATTTGTTTACCACCAAAAGATGTTCAACAGAAAATTGCCAACTACATTGAAATGCAGCTAACTGATGTCAATGAGACAATTCGTATACTTGAGGGGAAAATAGAACTTTACGAAAACCTTAGGCAGAACATGATTTTTGATTGTGTAACAAAGGGGATCAACCACCAAAATACCAATATGACTGACATTGAAAGTGATTGGCTGGAAAAAATTCCAGAAGGATGGAATATGCTGCCTGTCAGGAATGTTCTCAATAATATTTCAGTAAAAAATAAAAACTCTATTAATAATAATTACCTGTCTTTAGTTGCAAAAATAGGCGTAATCCCTTATGCCGAAAAAGGTAAGTTAGGAAATAAAAAGCCAGACAATCTCGAAAAATGTAAAGTCGTATCTTGTGGAGACTTGGTTCTCAATACTATGAATTTCAGCATTGGGAGTTTCGGATTATCAAAATATAACGGAGTATGCAGTTCTGTTTATTTGGTTTTAAGAGCAAATAAAAACTGCAACGGTAATTATTTGTACAGAATCTTTCAAACAAAACACTTCCAAAACTACGTATCCTCATTTGGAAAAGGAATATTGGATATAAGGATGGCGATAAAGTGGGAGTCGTTAAAAAACATTGAAATACCTATCCCTTCTGAAGAGGAGCAAATTAAAATAGCAGACTATATAGATATAAAAGAGTCTGAGATAAATAATGTAATAAAAAACATTAAGAAACAAGTATCTTGTTTGAAAGAGCTTTCTATAGCCTTTGTTGATGAGGTTACGACAGGAAAGAGTACGTTTACCCATAAAAAGGATATAGAAAAATGAACGAACTACACCTGCAAGATAAGTTCTTAATTCCATTCTTCTGTAACGGACTCGATTATAAAGAGGTAAAAGCAAACACAGTTACTAACTCATTGGTCATTGAAGAGGACCTTGAAATTTTTATCAGTGAAACGCCCCTCAATGAAAAGGCTTATGAATTACTGTTAAAGAAATATAAAGGTAATAAATCACAGTTACTGCAAGCACTTATCGCTTTGATTCAGGAGCGTATTGGCAGCAGCCGTAATATGGCGCTGTTTATTAACGCAAATAAATCAATAACCCTACAAGGCGTAAAAATCCATCTATTTTACCCTAGCGACAGTATTATTCATGGTAACGAGATGTTTAATGAAAACATCTTTTCAGTTGTGCAAGAACTGTCTTACAAATTTAAATTTCAAGGCAATAAAATATTCTCATTTCGTCCTGACATTGTCCTTTTTGTTAACGGTATTTACCTTGGTTACAGTGAGCTAAAAAACAACTACACCAGCCAAAGTGCCAACAAAAACGGTCGAGGAAAAGTCATTAAAGACTATTTTGAAGCCGTAAAAGTTTACCATCAATATATTGATAGTAATAACATGCTTAGCGATAATGAGAAGCTGACTCAGCGTAAAGACTTCTTAAAGGTTTTTGAAAAAGCCATTCATATTACCACCACCGACATAGGGGAAACTTATGTCATACGCACAATTGCTGATTATTTTGACGAAATTCTAACAACTTGTCGTGAAGGTAAGTTTGATCGAGAAGAAGTAGAAAAGAAAGCTCATAGTGTTTTCAAACTGTATCCGCTAATAAAACTTGAGGCTGACAAAAAAGATAAGCTTAAAGAACTGTTCAATACCTTGTACAGCAAGTTCATGATTGAGAAAGAGATACTTTACTACAACTTTATTGAACGTGATGTACATGTTAAAAAAGGCGTAAAAGAAGTCAAAAACGAGCAGGGCTTCCTTATTTCTCCAAGACCAAAGCAAAAATTTGGCACTGACAAAATTATGGCTAAGATCGATGAATTCTTAGCTCACGAGCAAGATCCTGACTACTTTGAAAAACTACTTGAGAAGCAATTGTCTGGTGTTAGTGAAGCCAAAAAAGCTGAGCTGTTACAAAAGCGCAGAGCCTACTCAAATAACAAGAATGTTTACTCACTGCTAATGCAGTATGCGGCAGGCTTTGGTAAGTCCAACATCATCGGTTGGTCTGCTCTTCAATTGAAAGACCTGCTTCGTCCTGATGCTAATGGTAATATGAAGTATGTTTACGACAAAGTAATGATAGTTGTGGACCGCTTGCAGTTGCGCAGCCAAATTGACTCATTAATGCTCAATATGAATATTGATAAGCGCTTGGTAGTTGAGGCAACGAATAAGAAAACATTTCAAAACGCCTTGGCCTCAGATAGTCGCATTGTCATCGTAAATCTGCAAAAATTCGGTGCGGTTAAAGAGATGATGGGTGCCGGTGTGTTAGAAAAACTAGCTAAAATGCGTATAGTTTTTCTTATAGACGAAATTCACCGCTCTAACAGCGGCGAGCAGCATGAAGATATGGTCAGTATTTTTGATGAACTACAAAGCCCGTTCGATGGTAATGCATACGCAAGTATAACCACCAAGAAAAATTTAATTGTCGGTTTTACCGCTACACCAGACGACCATACGTTAGCACGATTTGGTGAATTTAGTGGCTATGCAGAAAGCGAAAAGCTTTGGCGACCGTTTGACAGTTTTACCATGAAAGAGGCGATTGAAGATGGGTTCATTCTTAACCCACTTAAAAATATTATTCCTGTCGCTTCTAAAATGTTATTTGATTTACCAGCTAACAAACTGGCTGGTTTTACAGAAAAAGATTACAAAGATATTCCCAAGAAAAAAATCTATGAAGAACGTGAACGTATTAAGGCAAACTCTAATTATGTAGCTGATCTTCTGGTAAAAGATGTTTACCGTCAAATTCGTGGAACGGGCAAAGCAATGCTTGCGGTATATTCCATCAAATCAGCTATTGCTTACAAAGAAGCGGTTACTAAATGTTTTAATGACTTGGTCAAATCACCTAAATACGAGAAGTATGCTGAGGCACCCATTCATATTGTTTATTCGAGCAACCAGGATGAGCAAAGTGCTAAGGGTCAAAATGAGGGTTTGTCTGAAGAGAAAGTGCTAGAAAATTTCGCTCTAAAGAAAAACGGCCTAATAATTGTTGTAGATAAACTTCAAACTGGTTTTGACGAAAAGAAATTGCATACTTTATTTTTGGATAAAGAAATTCGTGGCATAAGTGCTATACAAACAATTTCACGTGTTAACAGAACGGCTAAGCATAAAAATGACTGTAAAATTGTTGATTTTTCATACAACAATGTAAATGTACAGAACATAAAGGATGCCTTTGAGCACTTCTCTGATGTTGTTGTCAGTGATTTTGATCCCTTTGGTGATAAAAAAGTACTAGACATACTCTTTATTGAGCTTAAGAAATCAGACTCATACGATAAGTTTTTCAACGTGTTTATGGCGATTTATAAATATCCCGTTAAACGAGAGCTTCCTGAACATTATCTTGATTTTGAAAGCAGCCTTAAGAAATATATTGAGGCCAATCCAAAACGCACAGCTGATACCAAAGCTAAAGCTGCACAGTACTTTACAATCATTAATCGCATTGAGTTCGTTATCGCACTTGACGCTAAATACAGCGAACCTATATTTTTATTTTTTTGGCGAAAATTCAACACACTCTACAACATGCTTCATCGCAGCGAGGACATCAAAGATTCGATTGAAGTTTATTTTGACAACCAAATTGGAATAGTAGAAGTTGTTGCTGAAGAAACTAAAAAAAAGAAAAAGAAACCGACTGATGTTGTGACTGGTACGCTTCCTGGAGAAGGGGGACAATATGATATTCTTGCAATTATTGCCGCGCGTAATGAGCAAGAAGAAAAAATTGGCTCTCTAATTATTGAGTTTGAGTTAAAAATAACTGACTTTTTTGAATATGTTCAAAATTCTCCTGAGGGTGAGCGATTAATCGTTAAGATCAAATCTCATGTTACAGAAAATGAAATATATGATGAATTTTCAAAAATATATCGCAAATATCGCGCACTATATCGTTCAAAAGTTGGAGATTATTTCTTTAAAGAAACCGCAGATTTAGTAGATAAATTATGTGATGATTTTGAAGCTACCATTAGCGAAGAATCATTTGTTTATACGCTTGAGGCTCCATCTTATATTTATTTAGATACCGATAATTTTGAAATTGCTGAAATTGTATTTTTTAGGTTTATTGAGTTTATCCAAAGCCTTGGGTTTTCGATAAAAAGTCATGGCTCATTTATACAAGGATCATGGATCAGAAGGGGAATTGAGGCTATAAAAAATATAGGCAATAGTGTTGAAGCCGAAGATATTTATAGAAAAGGTAAAAAAGCCATCGAGTTAGCGATAAATGATAAAGTTCAGTCTGAAGTCAACAAGAATAATGCGGAAGCAGCCGCAGCTTTGTTTACAGCACTTAAGGATGTAGATAATGCAGCTATGATTATAGGCTCATTAGTTCTTATAAAAATTAGTGTTAACGGCCAATCTCAAGCTATATCTCATGTGTTATCAACTGAACACGTTTTACTTCTCGAAAGTAAACCTGAACTTTTGAATAAACCATCGTTATTGCTGGAATCGTTAGATCTATCATCATGTTAAACGCATCAGTAACTTTTAAAAAACAAGCTGTTTTAAGGAGTGGTTATAAATGAAAATGGAAGAAGTTATTAATGGCCTATTCAAAAATAATACCAAGTATGAAACTCCAGACCAGGCTACAAAACAAGCTAGCTCATTAGTATGAGGGTCGGCAACGATTACTTATTTAAAGGGCCATAAGTCGATATTCGTGTTTATTTTCAATGTATTATAATAGAGATGCGTATTCCGGCGAAAGTGAACACCGATTCCGGTTTTAGCGTGAACACCTAAATTCAACACATTGGACTCATGTTATTTTTACCCTAAGTGTTCACACCCGTCAATTTTTGATTGTAATTTTCTCATCGATTCTCCTTTTAATTTGATCCTGTGTGAGTTGTGCATCAGCCGATCTAAAATGGCATCTGCTAACGTATTATCTCCGATTGATTGATGCCATGATTCTGTCGGTAATTGGCTAATGACAGCGGTGGATGAACTACCATGCCGATCATCCATGATCTCCATTAAGTCATTACGTTGGGCTGCTTTTAAAGGTTCAAGACCCCAGTCGTCTAAAATTAATAAATCTATTTTAGCCAGCGACTGTAGTGCTCTGCTGTAGCTCCCATCAGCTTTGGCTTGAGTGAGTGCCAGCATTAATCTGGAGATCCGATAATATTTAACACTGTATCCTTTTAAACAACCTGAATGTCCAAGTGCACAGGCGATGTAAGTCTTGCCTGGCCCACAAGGACCAGTGATCAGTAAGTTCTGTGATTTATTTAACCAATCACAATGTAGCAGGG
>JABSSK010000124.1 GCA_013214265.1 Saprospiraceae bacterium
TAAGCTCTCGTTTTGATAAGGTGCTTCGCTTTGACGATTACTCACCCGAGGACCCCACCGGATTGCACTGCTCATGCTAGAAGAAAAAAAGATACGTACCTCTCCAGAAGCAAATGAACATTTGCGAAAATATCTGGAGTTCCTACACGCGTATCGCGATAAGTACTTTGGTAATGCTCGATCGGTACGCCAGGTTATTAATGAAGCTATAAAAAACCAAAATCTTAGGCTGGCAGCCATGACGGCTCAGGAACGCGCCAAAACCTCAGATGATGAACTTTCGATTGAGGATGTTGCCTCATTCAAATTAGATAAAAGCGCTTTCATCTTCAATAAGAAAACCATTGGTTTCCGTCGTAATGATGATTAGGCCTTACTGCTCCTGTTGCATGTCGGGCGGCATAACGCCGAGATGCCAAGGCTTCCATGATCTGGGCGCCAGCGTCCAGTGCTGTTTTTGCCGAAAAGACGGTGAGAATAGCAGTATGCCAAAGTCGTACAAATCTATAGAGGCTCTAACCTCAGGCCAATCTTTGAGTGCTTCCCATGCCCGTTTCATGTCATCTGACCAGTATATATCCGCAATAAGGATAATACTCTCCGAATGGGTTCTGGATAATAACCACTGCGTATATTGGAGGGTAGGCTCGTATTGGTGGTTACCATCTATGAATGCATAGTCTACACGATTAAGCTTTTCTAGTAGTTGGGGCAGGGTGTCGTCAAAGTGTCCTGTTACAACCTTAATCGAAGGGAGTCCCATTTGCTGACATTGACGTTTGGTGTACTCAGCAACTGCCGGATTACCTTCCAATGAATATAAAGCGGATGAAGGGCGAGCAGCGGACTGATACATGGTAGAGATACCCAAGGAGGTACCTAATTCTATCATGGTTTGGGGTTTGAAGAAATGAACTGTTTTGAATAGTCGACGACCCACTCGGGGAGGGACGGGTGTGCTACGAGCAATATCGCTAACCGTACGGATCGGGTTGGTATTTACTTTTGACCCCGCACCTAAATCAATAATGGGTAGTTCTGTATGATCCTCTAAAATGCGTTTCCGGTATAATTCAATGGATGGAAAAGCATAAAATGTACGTTGATCTTCAACTACGGATAGCAGATAGTCTGCAATCTTGGGTGAATGAACATCATACAGCGTTTGCGCTTTACGGTAGAAGTTGAGGAAAAGTTTAACTTGCTGCATCCGAGTTGGAACCAGGGTCATTGTATGAATTTTTTATCTTACGATGCTCAAAAGTGCGGATTGACATTTACTTTAGCAAAAAAATAAGAATCCGATTGGTATATTTTTTCGTTAGTATATTGAAGATTATGTTAGTGGAAACAACAAAAACAAATAAACGGACATCATGAAAAAATGTATAGTAACATTACTTGTATTAGGAATGATTGTGCCTTTAATGGCTCAAGAAAATGCACCGAAAGATTGGTTCTTGCGGGCTCCTGCTGATGGTTATCCCGGCATCAGTGCACAAAGCTTCTATAATCGGCTGCCTCAGGGTACAGAAGGGCAAACTGTCGTGGTGGCTGTTATCGATTCAGGCGTTGATTATGAGCATGAAGACTTGGACGATGTCATGTGGGTCAATGCTGGTGAAATTCCAGGAAATGGAATCGATGATGATAACAATGGTTATGTAGATGATATCCATGGATGGAACTTTATTGGTAACGCCAAGGGCGAAAATATCGGTTACGACAACTTGGAAGTAACACGCTTATATGCTAAGTATCGTGCATATTTTGAAGGGAAGGAAGTGAGTGCACTAAAAAAGAAGGATCGGGAAAAATATGATTTGTACCAAAAAACTAAAGAAGAGGTAGAATCAAAGCGAGAAGGAATATCGGAGCGGTTTGGTTACTACAGTATGATTTATGATCTTTTCCAACAAATTGATGCGCTAATAGAAAACAGCCCGGTTACAGCAGATGATTTGAAAAATTTGGAAACAGATGACGCACGCTTGAAAAGTGTGGGAACGGCTATTGCTGGGCAAGTAGAAGCTGGTGCTACTTTCGAAGCCCAGTTTGAGCGAGTTACTGGGGCCTACGAATATCTAGATGGGCAATACAGTTATAACTTTAATCCGGACTTTGAGCCACGAGCACTGGTAGGGGATAATTACAGCGATAAGAATGAGCGGTACTATGGTAATAATGATGTTCGGGGTCCGGATTCACGCCATGGCACCCACGTAGCAGGAATTATTGCGGCGGAACGCAATAACGATATTGGTATGGATGGGGTAGCTTCGAATGTCCGTATCATGTCGATTCGTACCGTTCCAGATGGTGATGAGCGTGACAAAGATGTTGCAAATGCTATTCGCTATGCTGTTGATAATGGCGCATCTATCATTAACATGAGTTTTGGAAAAGGCTACTCTCCTTACAAGCAGGTGGTAGACGATGCTGTAAAATATGCGCGTAAAAATGATGTGTTATTGGTACATGCTGCGGGTAACGACGGCAAAGAAAATACAGATGGCAACAATTTCCCGCATGATAAATACGAGAAGAAAGGCTTATTTGGGCCCAAATCTGCGGACAACTGGTTGGAAGTAGGTGCATTGAATTATGAAATGGGTAAGAACTTGCCTGCGCCATTTTCCAATTACAGTAAAAATAAAGTTGATGTATTCGCTCCGGGGATGGCAATTTATGCCACGGTTCCTAACAATAAATATGAGTATTTACAAGGTACTTCGATGGCAGCTCCTGTTGTGGCGGGTATTGCAGCAGTATTACGGTCCTATTTCCCTGATTTAACTGCTCAACAAGTTAAGGAAGCCATCATGACAGGAATGGATCAAAAGTCGGATGAAAGTGTGGTAAAGCCGGGTTCTGGTGAAGAAGTTTTATTTAGTGAACTATCCGTAACTGGTGGCATTGTGAACCTGGAAAAAGCTTTTGAAACGGCTTTAAAGATGGAAGGTAAGAAACGCAAAGCGGGTAGCCGTGCGTTGAATAGCTTGCCTAAAAAGCAGGTTCAGCCATAATGTTCTTTTCCAATTAGGGCCTGCCCTGCAAGTGATCATTCCTGCAAAGATTAGGGATGATCACTTTTTTTGTGCAATATCATCATGCCATTTGTTAGCTGACTGTGTACAGAACATCCTAAATCAGGAGTGTTCCAAAACACCAAAATGCAGGATTGTGGCAGTGAACTTTATTCGGGTGTTGTTTGGTCGATATAAGGAACCAAGGTAGCAATCGGAGAAATGGTAAAGTGTTCTGCGTAGCGTTGCTCCCCTTTGGTAAGTTGGATGTATAGTTTGCCTGATCTCCAGTTGGAACCTACTGTTCTGGTTTGGGTTTTGGTCCGACTGAATACTTCTATAAAGTCGGTAGCTTTATTTTGGTAATAGGTTACGATCCATGCTTTGCTTTCATCAGGCCGATCTTCAAGGATGATACAGGCGTAAACGTCGGTAGGAACGGGTTGCATTTGGCCAATAAGGTAATAACTAGACCCAGTTCGGTAGGGTATGAAAGTATGTAATCCATACTGTTTCCAAGTGTCAGGGGTAAAGTCAGCTGTTAAGCCCCTCATTTCGATGAGGTTTTCACGTAGATTCAGGTCAGCAGGTAGGGTGATCTCAGTTATAGGCATCCGGGAAGGAACTGCTGTTGAGGAAGGCCCCTTATCGGGTAGACAGGCCAAGCATGACATCGAAATCAGAACAGCGATAAGGATACAACGCATAGGTTAAAGTTTGACTTGTGAAGAAAAATTATCTTAGGATAACCTCTTCGATATACACTTCCCCTAGCTTGTCGTTGATCATTTTTTTGATCTTTTCTCGGCCATAACTCAGTTCGTTTCTTAGGCTAGCGGAGGAGAGGTGAACGATAAGTTTTTTTCTTTGGATTCGAATGTCGGTAGTCTGGCGCTGGATGGAAGGTCCCATCAACTCTGCCCACAAGTGCCGGATACGCGTCTGATTCAGCTTACCTTTCAGTTTGTAAACTTCAAGCATTTTTGTGAGTACCTCTTTTAAGGTTTGTTCTTCCCTGTATGCCATGCTGTTCCTTTTTAGAAAGGTAAATAAATATTGGGATGAAATCCATTTTTAAGGGTTTTCCGTATGATTACGAATTTAACTTTGCAGGGATTGAGCCTGCCCTTGGTGGACTAGGAAATGTTTGAATTCTGTGTCTATTCCTCGAATAATATTAGCCATTCGTTCTTCGTGGGTATCGGTAATAAATGTTTGCCCGAAGCTACCTTCCATTAGCAATTCAAGTAATTGGGTGACGCGGCGAGCGTCTAGTTTATCAAAAATATCATCGAGTAACAAAAGCGGATTGATTTGGCTTTGTGATTTAAGTAATTGGTATTGTGCTAATTTGAGCGCAAGTACAAATGACTTCAGTTGCCCCTGAGAAGCAAATCGTTTTAAAGGATTACCATTGATGGCAAACTTTAAGTCGTCCTTATGAATACCGGCATTGGTACGTTGGAGGTAGCGGTCTTTTTCGGCATTAGCTTCCAGCCATGCCAAGAGTGGCTGGCTATCCAGTTGGGAAGCGTAAGTTAGTCCGACTTGTTCCTGTTGGCCGCAGATACGTTGATGAAACTCGTTGAAGTGGGGTAAAAAGTGTTGGGTGAATTCCAGTCGGCATTGGTGAATAAATGATGTCGGAGCCACTAGCTGCTGGTCATAAACGTGCAGAAGGGCCTTGTCATACCCTCCTTCGTCACCCCATTTTTTAAGCATTTTGTTCCGCTGTTGTAAAAGGCGGTTGTAGCGTATCAATTGGGCCAAGTACTGAGGATTGATTTGGGAAAGGGTATTGTTCATGAACCGACGTCTGATTTCACTTCCTTGCGAGATGATGAGGGTATCATCTGGTGCAATGAACACAACCGGCAAGAGGCCAATATGAGCGGAAAGCATTGTGTAAGGGATGGTGTTGCGTTCGATTACTTTTTTGCGTCTGGGTTGGACTTTAGCAACAATTCTTTCCGCTTTTCCATTTCGATTAAATTGTCCGTCGAGACGGAAAAAATCTGTACCATGCATGACGATCTGACTATCGGGCGTCTGAAAATGGCTTTTAGCCATGCATAGGTAATAGATTGCATCGAGTAAATTGGTCTTACCCATGCCATTCAGACCTACAAATGCATTCAAACCAGGAGAGCATTCTAGTGTTTGTTGTGCGTAATTTTTGAACTGCGTTAGGCGCAGGGTTTGAAGCAATAACTGCATGGCTATATTTTATTCCTTTGCTTACCCGATTCGTGTAGCTGAGAATTGGAAAAGTAAAGTTAGAAAACTAGAAGGGTATCAGCTTGTTTTATTTTCCATAAACCTAAATTAGTGTCCCGTTTGGATTTTAGGGCATCAGATTTTGCTGTATATTAGCGGTTGGTTTAAAGCGTTGGAAACTTAAATTAGCATATACCTATGGCGACAGCTACAAAAAAGAAAACGACGACCAGAAAGAAGGTATCGTATTCTAGAGAACAACATATTGAGTGGTATACATTGATGCTTCGTATCCGTAAATTTGAAGAGATGGCCCTTCGGATGTACGGTCAACAAAAAGTACGTGGCTTCTGTCATGTGTATATTGGGCAGGAAGCTATAGCGGCGGGGATGGAATCCGCAATTCGAAAAGACGACGCTATTGTAACAGCGTATCGCCAACACGGAACTGCTATTGGTCGTGGTGTACCTTCGGACAAAGCGATGGCTGAGCTGTTTGGTAAAGCTACTGGAATTGTGAAAGGCAAAGGAGGCTCTATGCACTTCTTTGACAATACCAATAAATATTTTGGTGGTAATGGGATTGTTGGGGCTCAAATTCCAATAGGTACCGGTATTGCTTTTGCGGAACAATATCGTGGAACCGATAATTTGTGTGTGACTATGTTTGGTGATGGAGCAGCTCGTCAAGGTGCGTTGCATGAGTCATTTAATATGGCCATGACTTGGAAGTTACCAGTACTCTATATCTGTGAAAATAACGGATACGCTATGGGTACATCCGTAAAACGCACATCAAATATTATTGATCTGGCCAAGCTAGGGGCTTCATACGAAATGCCTTCAGAATCAGTAGATGGTATGGACCCTGCTGCAGTTCATGAAGCGGTAACACGTGCAGCTACCCATATTCGTGCTGGTAAAGGCCCATATTACCTGGAGATTAAAACCTATCGCTACAAAGGGCACTCCGTTTCTGACCCAGCAAAATACCGCACCAAAGAAGAAGTTCAGCAATATAAGGATAGGGATCCGGTAAAAATTGCAGAAATGAAATTGTTAAAGGACAAGATTCTTTCTGAAGATGAGCTGAAAGTGATTAAAGCGGAGGTGAAAGCGGAAATTGATCAGGCTGTGCAATTTGCGGAAGCATCGCCTTACCCCGATCCTTCTGAATTGTATACAGATAATTATCTTCAGGAGGACTATCCTTTTATTAGGGACTAGCACTTTTATGGAGTTAAAATAGATAAACGCGAAATGGAGCTACCACCCGTTTCGCGTTTTTTTTATAGTTGAGCCAGCGTATACATAAGGGTAAATTGAATGATCATCAAACCATCAATAAGCCCCGTGAAATAGTAGTCATGCTTATGGGGATGTGCTTTAATAATAAGCGGGACAGCCAGCAGCGCAGAGCACATCCAGCCACACCATACAGGTAAGCTGTACGTATCTAGGTGATATAAATAGAAGGCAATAACACAAGCAAGGAAAAGCAAAGTAAGACTCAGGATTCTAGCTTTCTTCAACCCTACTTTGGTGGGTAAGGTACGAACCGAAGCGGCCTGATCGAGGTGTAAGTCTCTGATGTCGAAAGGTATTGTTATGGCAAATATGAATAAGAACCTTTCGAGGGCGATAAGCTTAGTTGGTACAAGCTCTAGGACAGCTTGATCGGTTGCAGGTAAAATGACCGTTACCCAAGTCCATACGATAGCTACTAAGAATACTTTCAGATAATTAAAATCGCGTAAACGTTTTTTACCTCTGAAAATAGGCATGACGTATAAAATGGAAAGCATGGCCGGTACGATGGTACTCACTTGGATGGGTGCAGGTAATTGGAAAAAAAAAATGACGGACCCAACAGCAGCGAGCAGAGCATAAAAGCTGATGTCTACTCGCCTACGAGCTATAGTTCGAAACCTTTTTTTAACATAGGCATTCTTTTGCTTTTGTAAAGCAATGATCCGATGGACCGCATAAACAAAAAGGGTGGCACACATGATGAAACCATCAAGGACAGTCAGTTGTGCGGTACCGAGGAGGAGCCAGCGCGTTTGTAAGGTGAGAAATAGGGCACCCAGTGCAATCCAAAGATTACTATACAAAACCAGGTCAATAAGTAAAATAACCTGATTTTGTAGATACTTCATGCGGGTAAGTGATTACCAATTAAAAATATTTGAAGTTGTGTTCGGATTCAATTTTTTGTAAGGTTTCATAAATGAGTTTGATGACATTCTCTACGTCTTCGCGATGTGCCATTTCCACAGTTGTATGCATGTAGCGGAGTGGCAGGGAGATGAGTGCGGAAGGAATTCCGCCATTCGAATAGGCAAAAGCATCGGTGTCAGTACCTGTTCGACGTGAGGAAGCTTCGAACTGTAGCGGTATTTCTTTTTCTTCTGCGGTGTCCATAATCAATTCGAGCAATTTATTGTGAACAGCTGGTGCATAGGTGACAGAAGGCCCACGTCCACACTTCACATCGCCGTGTTTTTTCTTGTCGATCATGGGCGTGTATGTATCATGGGTGACATCAGTAATAATCGCTACATTAGGCTTAATGGTTTGGGTAATCATTTCCGCGCCACGTAATCCTACTTCTTCCTGTACTGCGTTTACTACATAAAGCGAATAGGGAAGTTTGACTTTATTCTCGTGAATTAATCGCGCTACTTCTGCGATGCAGAATCCACCCATACGGTTATCGAGTGCTCGCCCTACATAGTAAGTGTCGTTGAATATTTCGAGTGGGTCATCGAAGGTAACTACTGCCCCAATATGGATGCCCATATCCAGCACATCTTGCTTGGAGCTGGCACCCACATCAATAAAGATATTATTGATTTTAGGAGCTAGCTTAGCTTCTTCTCCATGCCGTGTATGAATAGCTGGCCATCCGAATACACCTCTGATGATACCGTTTTTTCGGGTGTGAATATTAACTCTTTTGGAAGGCGCGATGATATGGTCGGAGCCTCCGTTACGGATCACATGAATGAACCCGTCGTCAGAGATATAGTGAATGAACCAAGATATTTCGTCGGCATGGCCTTCAATAACCACTTTGTACGGTTGGCCAGGATTGATAACGCCATAGGCAGTGCCGTATTGATCAAGGTGCCACTCGTCCACGTAAGGCTCCAGATAGGCAGTCCATAGTTTTTGACCTGCACTTTCAAAGCCGGTAGGGGATGCGTTATTCAGATATTTTTGCAGAAACTGCTCAGACTTTTGGTTTAGAATGGGCATAGTGCTTGTTTGTGATTTTCCCGATTCTAGGGAAGGTAACGTTAATTTTTTATGTGATCAGTATACCTACGAGAAAAGATGCTATTTTCTGTTATGACCAGGTCGATGGTGACTGTCGCCAGGCTTCTAAGGTTTCCTTTTCTTCATTAGAGATATAGTTTTGCTCTAGTGCTTCTGTTAATAGAACAGAATAATTACTGAGGGTACGGACAGAACAGTTCGCTTCAGCAAACGTTCGTTCCGCTTTGTCAAAACCGTAGGTGAAAATGGCAGCTACACCAACAACGGAAGTTTGTGCTTCACGCAATGCGTCTACAGCCTGAATACTACTTCCGCCAGTGGAAATGAGGTCTTCAATAACGAGTACGCGTTGCCCTTTGGTAATCTGCCCTTCAATACGATTTTGGCGACCATGGGCCTTAGCTTTGGAACGAACATAAACAAACGGTAATCCCAATCGATCAGCTAGTAAAGCGCCGTGTGGGATACCAGCAGTAGCGACACCGGCCACCGCATCAAATGCGGAGAAAGTACTAGATAATAATACGAACTGATCCATGATAAAGGACCGTATCTCAGGGAAGGAGAGTATGGTTCGATTATCACAGTAAATGGGTGATGTCCAACCGGAAGCCCAGGTGAAAGGCTTTTGTGGACTCAATTTAATTGCCTTTATTTGCAATAATTTCTTTGCAACCTCTCGCTCAGCAAGCATATATATTTCATTAAGGATCACCAATGAATTCGCAAATGTACAAAATCTACATTAATGGTACGCCTTTGCAACTGATAAGCCAGGATTTTGATCGCCCTGAATCCTCAGAAAATCACCTAGTTGCTCGCTATACGGGTGTACCTAAGATGCTTCTCAACTATGTTGATATGTTAGAGAAGAACCCTAAGTTTCGAGTAGTTACGCTCTACGGACCAAACGTTGAGCAATTATTTTCGGATTTTGCGCATCATTACAAATCTATTGAAGCGGCTGGCGGACTGGTGCGAAATGAGGCAGGTGATATTCTGGTCATCTACCGCCGTGGGGTATGGGATTTACCGAAAGGAAAGATCGATAAAGGAGAAAAGGCTAAGGAGGCTGCTATACGAGAAGTGCAGGAAGAGACTGGTCTTCGATCTGTATCGATTAAAGTACCTCTCATTAATACTTACCATACGTATCGGCTAAAGAGCGGGCGCAGAGTCCTGAAGAAAACCTACTGGTATATCATGGAAGCGGAGCATCAGGAGCTGATTCCTCAGGCTGAAGAAGAAATTGAAAAAGCCATTTGGCAGCATCCACGTACTTTTTTAGGTGAAGCTGATCCTATTTATGGTAACATTA
Source organism: Saprospiraceae bacterium (assembly GCA_013214265.1). Lineage (GTDB taxonomy): Bacteria > Bacteroidota > Bacteroidia > Chitinophagales > Saprospiraceae > DT-110. Next base: position 9,844 of record JABSSK010000124.1, read on the forward strand.
GGGATGTCGTGGTTGCTGGTTTCAATCCGAGTTTGCGTTAATATTGGCTTTGAGTGTGTTCAAGATTTCTTGGATGGGGTAGTTCTCTTCTGACAGGACATGCGTTTTGCCATCATTTTCAATGATGAGTAACAACCGAATGCGATCCTTCCCTTGTCCTGGATTGAATAATGATGGTTTTTGGTCCATTTCTATATAGGCATTACGGATCTCATCAAAGTCCGTTGTGCCATAAGGTGTAACTAGATAATCGGCCCCCATTTCAACAGCTCCTAATTTGTTGCTTGTTAGCTTGCTAAATCCGGCAGTTCCACCAGCAACCAAAGCGATTATAAAAAAGAGTAAAGCTAGCAGTGTACGGTACTGGTGTATGATTCGGTTTGTTTTTATGACCAATAAACACACACAAGCTGTTGCAGAAATCAAAAATGATACCAGAGCTATACCAAATATTTGGTCTGTTTCCTGCGTGACAGATTCGAAAATGATTGGATCCATATTATTTTATAATTCATTCTGCACTAAAGAATCCATCCAAACGGGAAAAAGTTGTCTATACCAGAGAGAATCCACATTTTCTAGCCACTTCTCGGCACGCTGACTACTCCATGCTCCTCTTTTATCGGCGGTTGATAAACCATGTATCCGAACGAGTTGGCCACCATCCCAGACTTGAATCTTGTGTATGATTTGGGTAGAGTCAAATGCTTGTTGCATATCCCGCAAGGGGACGTTAATGGTCATTAAAGGAAGACTATCTAACCAGTTCCTGATTCTTACAGAATCGGAAGATGCTACGGGTGGTAGTAACCAAGTGGTATCCGAAAGGTAAAAGACTAATGGATTGGAGTCAGGACCATAAGCCAGAGAATCCGGCAAGTCCCACCGCAAAAAATAGGGAGGTAAATAATATTCCAGCGGCTCAAAAAAAGGTCGGGCAATAGCTGATTCGATTCGATATACTTCAGGAACATCCGGATACCCTAACCAGACTGAATCGGGATGGGTTTGAATTAGTCGAAAGGCATCTAAGGCGTTTCCTTGATCATCAGAAAGGACAACACGTATCGTTGGGGCGTCCCGACGAGCGGAAGGGCGCATATCTAGGGTATTCATTTTTGACAACGCTTGCAGTAACGGGCTCATCTGAGCATCTGTAACCCAACGGCTGTTGGCGCCATCTGTTACCAACCAAGCATTTTGCGCTCGGGTGAATGAGAAATACTGATTTTTTTTATCGGTTATCGATAAGGTGTGGACAGATACGGCTTCCGTTCTCAAAAGCCGTTGCCCTTGGGCCAAGGCATCCGGTAGAGGACGAGTGATGTAGGTGTAGAGTAAGAATAAACTTCCCAGCAGAAGCAGGGCGAGTATCCAGGTGTTTAGTTTCATAGCACTCAAAGTAAAAAAACCATGGTAGACCAGGAAATAGAATAACAAAATGAAAAGGATTAATCAAAGATTCCATGCAAGTCCTTACTTTTGCAAACAGCTAAAAAAGAAGTATGAAAAATATTTGGGCTCTATTATTTATCCTTTTGGTAGGAGGAACGTCATGTTCTTCGGGTGGTAACACTACGGCTAATCCAGTTAAGATTTCTTCGGATGGTTTTGAAATTCAAGATGTACCTGGGAGTACGTTGAAAAGATGGGTCAAGAAGAATGCAGCCAACGTGGTAGAGGTTGAAGGTTTCATGAAAGATAGTCTGCAACATGGGACTTGGGTTGAGTTTCATCCAGATTCCAACTTTCCTGCGAAGGTAACAAGCTTCATTGATGGTAAAGCTAATGGGCCCTACTTCGAATTTAATGAACGAGGTCAAGTCAAATTACAGGCACACTACAAGAATAATAAGCTGGATGGGTATTGGGCGAAGTATCGGTTTGGCCGCCCAACAAATGAAGCCGGTTATGTCGATGGGAAATTACACGGTGGTGTCAAAGAATACGATCTTTCTACCGGTGATTTACAAAAAGAAATGTACTATAACATGGGCGTTATGGATGGTCCCTACCGTTTTTATAATGATGGGGAAGTGACCATTGAGTATTTTTATAAAAATGGGAAGCGGATTGGCGGTAATACCAAAGGCCCATCGGCTGAGGACACTCAATAGCCTGTTACGCAGTTGGGGTCAATTGGAACGACCCCGTTTTTTAGCATATATCTTTAGTCTTCCAGATGCGAGTTCATTTCGCAAGAACCTAGCAAGTTTTGATTTGCTTACCATGGGAAGTAATCGCGTGTCATTAAAAGGGCAAACGGGTGGAACACCACG
>JABSSK010000125.1 GCA_013214265.1 Saprospiraceae bacterium
GCGGTGACCCTACTTTGGGAAGTACTTCCTTAGAAGATACACCAGATTGGGAGGTTTTATTATCGACTTGGGGTGATCAGGTAGAGGCGAAGGGTATTAAAGCGGTGACAGGTTCGGTTGTCGGTGATGGTTCATATTTTGATAGTTACGGTGCAGTAGCGAGTTGGCAGTGGGCAGATATTGGCAACTATTATGGCAGTGATGCCCGAGGGCTGAATTTTAATGAAAATAAATACACGCTTTACTTTGATCGTAACACGCAAATTGGTCGCACACCTCGGATTGTTCGTCTGGAACCGGAAATTCCATGGATAGAATGGGTGAATGAGGTCAAATTAGCGGGACCTCGAACGGGCGATCAAGCCTATATTTATGGAGGGCCGTATACCTATTTGAAGTATGTAAGAGGGACTATTCCAATAGGTAGAGGTTTGTTTGATATTGATGGGGCAATCCCTGATCCGCCTATGGTAGCTGCGCGCTGTTTTCGGCTGGCGTTGGAAAGAAAAGGCATAACCATAGGGAAAGGAGAAGGCGTTATAGGGGGAGCAGTGAAAGGGGCAAACAGAAAAACCTTATTCAAGCATACGTCACCTCCATTATCTGTAATAGTTGATCGTACGAATCAAAAGAGTGTGAATCTTTATGCTGAGGCGCTGATCAAATTGTTAGGGAAACGATTGGGAAAAGAGGGGGTTACGCAAAAGGGTACGGATATACTACTTGATTATTGGTCGGAGCGTGGTGTATCCATTGATGGTATCCAATTGTATGATGGGAGTGGGTTGTCAACGCGCAATTCAGTAACTGCTCGCTTTTTGGCGGACGTATTACGAAAGGTGAGTTTGGATCAAAAAACGTTCCCTGGGTTTTTATCATCCATTCCTAAAGCAGGCCGTACGGGTAGTTTAAGGGCAAAGTTCAAGGGTTCAGCTGCTGAAGACAATCTCTACGCTAAGAGTGGCACCCTTGGCGGCGTTCGTTCCTATGCAGGATACTTTACCGGAAAAGATGGGCGCCTGTATGCTTTTGCGGTACTCGTTAACCATTATACGTCTTCTGGAGGCAGCATGCGTATAAAGCTCGATCGGTTATTGACATCTTTTTGTGAGTAATTAGAATAGAGGTTTTATGTTGTAGCCGGCAGCTTGCAGGAGGCGCAGTACACCCTGATTTCCACCAAGATGGCCTGCCCCAACTGCAAAAAAGCATATGCTAGTTTTCATTCTCTTTTCCATGATTGGAATCCAGTTCTTATTTCGTGCAATTAAGAGTAAATCTTGGTATTCCATTATGTCATTGTCTTCATTCATCATCACTTGCATACCTTCAATGTCCTGATTGATATATAGTTCAATCATCTGGTTTAGTTGGTCTGTTCCTTCAGATGAGTCACCTTGTATACTCTCCAGCAGCATTTGTGCCTGGGCGGTATACGGGATACTATCAAACATGCTCATTTGATACTCTGCAGTTTCGAGACCCATAATTTCTTTATCTTGTTCTTCTGCCATTTTCATTAACTCCATCTCATAAGAGACTACTTCTTGCTGGGCTGTTGGATTGCTCATATCCCCTGCGGCAAGTGCAGATAAAAACATAGGCTTAATTCGTTCAACCATCATCATGGGAAGGCCAATTTGCTGAAAGTGATTAGCTACCATCTTATAATCCTCCTCGTTTAATAGATCACTGAGGGTAGTATCCCCTTTCATGAAAGCCTGCATCAGTAGGGGCATAATTACACCGATATCGGTCATTTCCTCCATATCAATTTCAAACGTAACATTTTGTGATTTATCAAAAGCATTTTCAGCTGCCTCCGTCAGGAAGTAGTATTCCTGATCAATCATATGGATGGTTCCAAAAACATAAGAAGGCTGATCGAGACCATTTCCTGATATTTCCCAGAGAAGTGATTTGGCCAGGTTATCCTGTGCGTTGGTTTTGACAACGATAATGGGTAAGATCAAACAAGTTAGCAGAGCGATTAGGAGACGTCTCATAGGTTAGAATATAACTGGATTAAATAAAAAGGTAATGCTTATGTATAACGTACAGGATGTGCAGAGGTTGTGCCAATGACAATAGAAATAGTGTTAATGGGTCTGGTCAAAATCTTGTACAATACTCAGCAGGATATGTACGTCTTCAAAGAATTCTCGGACCAGCTCAAATTTGGCGTTTGAACGAAAGATAAAAGGTTCAAATATATCTTTTGGTTCGGTAATGGCAACATAAATTTCCCGATCTAGGAAAGACATATATATTTCTTTACCAGTTTGGGCTCGGTAGTCGATTAGGGCTTCCTGCATAGGTTCAGATAGGGTACCAGCAACGTGGGTTTCAGGTGTCGCGTAGGTGATGAATGCTTCGCGGAAGTCATCATTAAAAACTTCATGATCTACATTTTCTCCACCGTTCCAGGTGAATTCCTTAATCGACCGGGTAAGGTATTGACGATACTCACGTGGCCAAATGACGATTTGGCCTTTGGCTACTTCAGGGAAGGTGGCATGGAGGAAGATACCTTTAAAAACATAGTCGAGTCGATTGCGGACTTTTGACTGTTGCCGTACAAAGAGTTCGCACATACGAAAACCCATCTCGCCGACCTTACCGTGAATATAGTCTTCGGCATTAAAATAATCGGCAGACGTATAAAACAGGAAGCTTTCTCGGAATTCTGATTTGGTGATTCCGTTGTTGGGTTCGTAAAAAAGCTCTTGTATGTTGGGTTCTTGAATAATGAATTCCAAAATATGATTCATTACCCTGGGTTTGAACGTCTTGCGGAATTGTGAAGTTCTGCGGAATAAATAGACGATATACATTGCCAATGGGATGCTAAGGGTAAGTGTTACGACCCAGATATTCAGAATGATTTCAAACACGATCAGGCCGAGGATAAAAATGGCAGATAGTAGAAAAAGGCGGATCAGGCGCTTCCGGCGTTTTTCCAGGCGTAATAATTCCGGATAAATGGTGGTATTGTAGTACACCCTAAACTTTTGGAGTCGATTGGTATCATATATACGCCGCATAGGCTAAAAATATATACAGAAAATGTAATGTACAACCGTTTTTGAATTCATTATTTTTATGAGCCAACCGATAGACTGATTTTTTTCTCTTTAGTTAGTACCAGAGAAAAATGATTGATGTTTTGCCAGATAATGCTTATTTTTGCACCCTTATATGAGAAAGATGCGTAAGTCCGGAATTGTATTATTTGTAGTTACTTGCTTGATGTGGTCATGCCAAAGTGAATTTGAGAAGATTCGTACCAGTGGTGACCCAAAACTTCTTTACAAGAGTGCGCTAACTTACTATGAAGAGGAGAGCTATCAAAAGGCTCAGACCTTACTGGAATTGGTAATTAGTAGTTACAGAGGGCAAAAAGAAGCCGAAGACATTTACTTCAAGTATGCGTATACGTACTACTATTTGGAGAATTTTATTTTGTCGAGCTATTACTTTAAGAATTTTGCACAGACTTATCCGACTAGTGATTTACGAGAGGATGCTGATTTTATGTCGGCTTATTCCAATTACAAGCTTTCGCCAACCTTTAGGTTAGATCAGTCGTATACAGATAAAGCGATTGAAGAGTTTCAGCTTTTTGTCAATACGCATCCGAATAGTGAACGTGTGGAAGAGTGTAATACGCTCATTGATGAGATGCGGGAGAAACAAGAACTAAAATTCTTTGAGGAAGGTAAATTATACTTTGATTTACGCAAATATCAGGCGGCAGTGCAGGTGTTTGAAAACTTACTCAAGGATTATCCGGATACGGATCGGGTAGAAGAAGTTCGTTATAGAATTATAAATTCATATTTTAGGTTAGCCGAGAATAGTGTTCTGGCCAGAAAAGAAGAACGCTATACTACGGTAATTGAGTTGTCAGACGAATATTTGGACCGCTACGATGCTTCTGGTTATCGTGGTGATGTATCCGATATACGGGGCAATTCTGAGAAACAAATTAAAGCGTTGCGCAATGTCAGATATTAAAACTAAAGTACAGTCATATGATGCGAACGTTCAGCCACGCCACGTTGGTGGAATGGCGGAAAGAACGGGTAATATTTACGAATCATTGGCTATTATCACCAAGCGTGCTCGGCAATTGAACGTTGATATCAAGCAGGAACTTCATCAGAAGTTGGAGGAGTTTGCAGTATCTTCCGATACGATTGAGGAAGTAAGCGAAAATAAAGAGCAAATCGAGATATCCAAGTTCTACGAGCGTCTTCCTAATCCGGCCATTATAGCAACGGAAGAGTTTCTGAATAAGGATCTGTACTGGCGTAAAAACGATGAGCGCAAGGATCGCGATTTGGACTAAGTCGTTTGGCCACCCAAAGTGAGGTGGCACAAAGCACTTTTTTAGCTTTAAACGTAGCGTTATGCTTTCCTTATCCGGAAAACGCATTGTTATAGCCATTTCAGGCAGCATTGCTGTATACAAGATGGCTTTTGTTGTTAGACTGCTCATTAAGAAGGGAGCCGATGTCAGGGTTATCATGACGCCGGCTTCCACTCGTTTTGTATCTCCTCTTACGTTCTCTACGCTTTCTAAATATCCTGTTTTTACTGAAGTGATTTCGGAGGAAGGCTGGAATAACCATGTTGAAATGGGGTTATGGGCGGATGCTATGGTTATCGCTCCCGCAACAGCTAAAACGCTTGGACATCTGGCACATGGTATTTGTGATACCTTATTGGCAGCAGTTTATTTATCGGCAAAGTGTCCAGTGTTTATTGCCCCAGCTATGGATTTGGATATGTGGGCTCATCCTGCGACCCAGCGTAACATACAAAAGCTCATCGGATATGGTAACTATATTGTTCCGGTAGGTGAGGGTGAATTAGCTAGTGGGCTTCATGGGGCAGGAAGATTGGCCGAGCCAGAGACAATACTTTCCTTTTTAGAGGATTTTTTTGCCGTAAGGCAGCTCATGAAAGGCAAAAAAGTATTGATTACAGCGGGCCCAACGTATGAGCCAATTGACCCAGTTCGGTTTATTGGTAATCGGTCATCAGGTAAAATGGGGATAGCTCTGGCCCACGCTTGTGCCAAACGGGGAGCTGAGGTTCATCTGGTATTAGGACCTTCATCATTAACTATTGACCACCCTCTTGTACAGGTATATCGTGTAGAGACGGCAGGGCAAATGCATAAGGAAGCATTAGCTCTTTATTCAGATTGTGATCTAGGCATTATGGCTGCGGCTGTTGCTGATTACCGACCACGGGAAGTAGCGGATAAAAAAATGAAAAAGTCTTCTGATCAAATGGAAATCACGCTGGTTAAGAATCCGGATATAGCTGCTGATTTAGGTCGTCGTAAGATGCCTCACCAAAGATTAATTGGGTTTGCCTTAGAGACAGACCAGGAGCAGCAGCATGCTCGGGGAAAATTAGAAAAGAAAAACTTCGATGCAATCGTGTTGAATTCACTGCGTGATAAAGGCGCTGGTTTTCAGTACGATACTAATAAAATTACCATATTGTTAGCCCAGGACAATAAGCCTAGGGTTTTTGAGTTAAAATCAAAGGCTGAGGTCGCAGAAGATATCCTAGATATTACCAATGATTGGTGGCCTAATGAATCGGAATAATAAGGTTATGAGAAAATTACTGTTGTGTGCTCAGGTGTTATATTTGTTTGGGTTGCCTTTACAGGCACAGGAATTGAACTGCCAGGTACGGATCAATACTCAGAAACTTCAAACCGTGGATCCGTCGGTATTTGAAACCCTTCAGCAAACTATTCAGGAGTTTATGAATAGTACCAAATGGACGAATGATGATTTTGATAATGTTGAGCGAATCGATTGTAATATTTTGCTTACCATTCAGGAGGAATTATCACCTACGAGGTTCAAAGCGGATTTAGCCATTCAGGCAACACGCCCAGTATTTAACAGTAATTACCAAACACCTTTGCTCAATCATATTGATCGCGAGGTGTCATTTACTTACGAGCAATACCAGCCACTACGTTTTTCTAGAAATAATTTCAACGATAACTTATCGGCTGTTCTTTCCTTTTATACATACGTAATCCTTGGAATGGATTATGATTCTTATGCTCTTTATGGAGGGGAGCCATACTACCAGATCGCGAATGAGATTTTGACTAGTATTCCTCAGGCTGCAACCCAAACGTACTCGGGCTGGCAATCAAAAGATGGTAACCGAAACCGGTTCTGGATCATTGAGAACTTACTTTCTCCGCGAATTCGCCCCTATCGTGAAGCAATGTATAATTATCACAGGTATGCATTGGATGTGATGTCAGATGATGCACAATCGGGGCGTGCAGTAATGTCGCAGGCTATCAACGTTTTGCAGGATGTATTCCAGAACTACCCTAATGCTATGATTTTGCAAATGTTTGTCAATGCCAAATCGGATGAAGTGATAGAAGTATTTAAACGAGGTACGCCGGACGAAAAAAATACGATTATCAGAGTTATGTCACGAATTGATGCTTCAAATGCTGCTCAATATCGTGCCATTCGATAGGTCAGCATTTTTTACTTCTTCCGAGACAAATTCAATTAAACCGTTCTCAATATTTTAGATTCACGATAAGAGGGTGAGGTAGTATGTACCTTTTAGCTACAGATTATCAATGGTGTATACGACGTGTTTTTTGTACTAAGTATCTTCTTCTTGGCTTTCTTATAGTTTATTATTCCAAGGTTGTTATTGGCAAACAGGTCGTTCAGCATAGGGGGTGTAGTCCCAACTGCGGGGATTAACAAAAAATGAGGGGTAAAAAGAATAAGTTACGTGTTTAGTATTGCGGAGTAGGGCTAACGTAAAAACCCGACTTACAGTTTTGTGTGCCGGGTTTAATGTGCTTATTGCTATCATTCTGTATAATAGTCTTGTCAGGCTGCTTTTGATTGGCTTAGTCTTGAGCGGCTCAGCTTTTCTTTTGCATATTTCTCGGTAATGGTAAAGGATGTTACCCCTTTTTGAGAAGGAAGTTCGAACATGGCATCGGTCATAATAGCTTCACAAATGGAACGTAGGCCTCTTGCTCCCAGTTTAAATTCCATAGCTTTTTTGGCAATGAAGTCGAGTGCATCGTCTGAAAATTCAAGTTCAATATCTTCAAGGGCAAAAAGCTTTTGGTATTGTTTAACCAGAGAATTTTTAGGTTCGATAAGGATTCGTTTGAGGGCATCTATATCGAGTGGGTCGAGATATGTTAATACAGGTAAACGACCAATTAGCTCTGGAATAAGTCCGAATGATTTAAGGTCTTGATGCGTGATATATTGTAAAAGGTTTTCGCGATCGACTTCTTCCAAGTCACTGCTTTTAAATCCGATAACTTGTGTATTCACGCGGCGGGCAATATTTTTTTCTATACCATCGAAAGCACCACCACACACGAAAAGGATGTTTTCAGTGTTAACCTTTACCATTTTCTGTTCGGGGTGTTTGCGGCCTCCTTGGGGTGGTACGTTTACGTCAGTACCTTCTAGCATTTTCAAAAGGGCTTGTTGTACCCCTTCGCCTGAAACGTCACGGGTTATGGAAGGGTTATCACTTTTTCGAGCTATTTTATCAATTTCATCGATGTAAACGATTCCTCTTTCTGCTGAAGCGACATCATAGTCACAAACTTGAAGCAGGCGACTGAGGATGCTTTCCACATCTTCACCCACGTACCCTGCTTCGGTAAAAACGGTAGCATCGACAATGGCGAATGGTACATTGAGATATTTTGCTATTGTTTTAGCTAAGAGGGTTTTTCCTGTACCGGTACGACCTACCAAAACAATATTTGATTTTTCAATTTCGATGCCATCGTTCCGGTTTTGGCTTAGTCTTTTATAATGGTTATAGACGGCGACGGAAAGATATTTTTTGGCTTCGTTTTGGCCTATAATGTATTGATCTAGATGCTCTTTGATATTAAGAGGTGTCAATGATTCGGGGAGGGTAAATTCAGGCGATTTTACTGGGGAGACTGGTGATCGGTCATCACTCGTCTTCTTTTTACCGTACAATTCTTCCTGAATAATATCATTGGCCTGCTCCACACAAACTTCGCAGATATGTGCATTAATACCAGCAATAAGCATTAATGCTTCAGCCTTATCTCGTCCGCAGAATGAACAGCGGTAATTTTGCTTTCCCTTTCGCATGATCAATGGTGGTAGATAAATCCTCTCGTAACAGGCCTTAGTTTGTAACTCGAGGGTTATTATTCCTAATCAGGAAAATATACAATAAAAATAAAGAAGGTAATGGGTAAAATAAAGAATAGAGCCAACTGGATGCAAATAAGTATATCCAGTTGGCTTTTAGAATAGTATTACAAAGTGCTATTCTTCGGTTTTTTCTTTACGTGCGAGGACTTCGTCGATTAAACCGTATTCTTTGGCTTCAGTAGCTACCATCCAGTAGTCTCGGTCACAATCTTCAGAGATTTTGTCATACGGTTGCTCTGTATGGTTAGCCAAGATGTCGTAAAGCTCTTTTTGTAACTGTTTGATCAGGTTGTACGATATTTCCATATCGGTTACTTGGCCCTGCATACCACCTAATGGCTGGTGGATCATGACGCGGCTATGTTTGAGGCAAGTACGTTTTCCTTTGGTACCAGCTGCTAGTAAAACCGCACCCATGGAAGCAGCCATACCTGTACAAATAGTGGCTACGTCTGGGGTAACGTATTGCATGGTGTCGTAGATGCCTAACCCTGCCATTACGGATCCACCCGGGCTATTGATAAACATTTGCACATCGCGCTTGGGGTCAGTTGATTCTAGGAATAATAGTTGTGCTTGTATAACATTAGCAACATAATCATTCACAGGCACACCCATAAAGATGATTCTATCCATCATTAATCGAGAGAATACATCAAGGCCAACGATATTCATTTGGCGTTCTTCAATAACATTGGGCGTGAATCCTGAAATATTAGGAACACGAGGGGCCGATTTTTCAGCATATTTTTCAAGGTGCATACTACTCATGCCTAGATGTTGGGTAGCATACTTCATAAATTCGTCCTTAGGGAACATACCTGAACATTTTATGGGTAATAAAAAATGCTATCATAAGCAATGTTACATGATAACAACCAATATGTAATGGGGTTGACTTATGGATAAAAAAAACGCGTCAAATCGATCAAATGATGTTTTATTCTTCTTCCTGGACATTGGCAATACCTGCTTGCTGTGCTTGTGCCTGAGCTTCTTGTGCTATTTTCAGGAATTCGTCCATTTGTATTTCCTTATCCGTAATAGAGACTACATCTATTAATGCTTCATAAAGCTTATCGGTTAGCATTTCATCATAGAGTTGCTCGACCTGTTTTTGGTCTTGCATGAGTCGCATGGCCATTTGATCGATGAAACTATCATCCATCATACCTGGAGTTTGTGCCATATATCCACGTACGCGGTTTTTAAAGCCGTCGACCAATTCATCTTGTTCTACTTTCAGCTCGAATTGATCAACTAATTTATTGCGAACGAGTGTCCAGCGTAGGTTTTCAGCAAAAGAGTCAAACTCTTTTTCTACGTCGTCTGGGTTTGCATTTTCGTTAGAAGCGAGAATCCACCGTTTCAAGAAATCAGTAGGCAGGTTAGGCTTGTTTTTACCCATCAGGTCTTCCTGCATATCGCGAAATAAAAGTGCTTCAGCTTGCTTGCTATAATAGCCCGCAATGTTTTCTCTTATTTTTTCGCGTGCGTCGGCTTCTTCTCTGATTTCCGTGTCTTCCCCAAAATATGCTTTGTAAAAAGCCTCGTTTAGTTCTGCATCCTGTATGCGGCTGGCCTCCTGAAGGGTTAATTCGAAAGTATGATTAACTGTTCGATCATCATTTTCTTCGAGGCCAAGGAAATACTTTCTTACATAGGCTTCATCCCCTTTTTCTTCGAGTTCGAAGATGTTAGCTTTTACAGTGTCTCCTACATTTTTATTGAGGAAAGCCTCTTTGCTTTCTTCGCGCATAGTGTCGATCAAAACACTAAACTCGTTTTGCACACCATCTTCTTTGGCGGTGTCCCCATCAAATTCTACGGCACTAAGCTTGAGGAGGTCACCCATAAGAACGGGGCCTTCTGTAGTAATGCGTTCACCTAATCTTTTCCGTGCATTTTGCAACTCATCTTCAACGGTTGAATCTGGAACTTGAATGGCATATTTTTCAAATGTATTATCGGTATCAACCCCTTGCAGATCAAACTCAGGAGATAGTCCTACTTTAAAAGCAAATGAATAATCATTAAGGTTTTGTAAGTCAAAGTCCACTTGGGGTTGCCCTTCATCAGGTAGGGGTTGCCCCAGTAAACTTAGTTTTTCCTGATCGATAAAATCAAAAAGTTCCTTTTGTAGCAGGTCATTTATCACTTCTGCCAATACCCCTTTACCGTACATTTTACGAATCACACTCATGGGTGTTTTCCCTTTACGGAAACCTTTCATGTGTGCTTTTTCACGATATTTTTTGAGTTCGGTATTGAGTTTCGGTTCGTAATCGGATCGCTCTAGTTGGACAGTTATGGTGGCTGTCAAATCACCTGTATCTTCGCGGACAACCTTTGACATAGTTGGTTTGATTTTGTATTAAGATGATGGTCGTCGATGACGACTATTGACTTTACTTTGGAAACAGCAACATGAGATAAATTGTTATGGTTGCTTTGGTGATACGGATGTTATTAATAGCAGGGCCGTTTTGAACTACGTACGGCTTTTATTTTGTAGCCTAATCATCTGTATCGGTTTGTTGGTTTCCAATTGAAAATTGGATATGGATTGCTATTTATTCAAGATTTCCCCAAAATAAGGAAGAAGAAGTGCGGGTGGAGGGACTCGAACCCCCACGCCTTGCGGCACTAGATCCTAAGTCTAGCGCGTCTACCAATTTCGCCACACCCGCTGGAGTGGACGTATTGTGAAATACATCCGTTTTATGTATCCGGTTCAGCGCTTTCGCTACCCGGATGAAACACCAGTAGGATTGTTACATACTGGCTAATTCAGTTCAAAAAAACATGGAGGAACAATTGACCTCCATCTCAAAATTCAAACGACTAATAAATGCTTTTTCTAAAGCTGTGCAAAGATAAAGTATTTTTTAAAAACTGCAACGACTTTCTTTAAAAAGCTGGATATAAGTGCATTTTTGCACATAAAAGATTCTAGACTGGGCTTTATTTTGATGACTTTTGAAAAAGTGACTTTTTTTTTGTGGAAAGTAAGCACCTTACAGCGATAAAGAAGTAGCTTTAAAGGAGTTGCAGAAACAATTATTGGTTTAAAATTTTTATTCTATAAGGGAATAGAGAAATCACGGTCAAAAACTGGATTAATAAGATATGCCTGAGGTGATTGCCATAAAAGAAGAAGAAAAAAAGTTGATACAGGATGCGTATCGGCAATTGTTGCGTTCCATAAAGGTTGATATTGATGACTTGGATAGCCGGAATATAAGGCAGGCTTATGAATTAGCTGTTCAGGCGCATAGTCAGCAGCGTAGGAAATCGGGAGAACCCTATATTTTACATCCTATAGCTGTAGCTAGGATTTGTGCGGAGGAGATAGGGTTAGGACCAACAGCTATTGTAAGTGCCTTATTGCATGATGTCGTTGAGGATACAGACGTGAACCTAAAGGAGATTCGGGAACGATTTGGTCGTAAAATAGCAAAGATTGTTGATGGGCTTACCAAACTGGATAGTGCGTATAATGCACAGAGCCCACAAGCAGAAAACTTCAAAAAAGTTTTATCCACTCTTGTGGATGATGTTCGGGTTGTTCTGATAAAAATGGCAGATCGCCTTCACAACATGCGAACGCTTGGTTCTATGCCTCGGCACAAACAATTAAAAATTGCCGCTGAGACGTCATATATATATGCACCATTAGCACATCGGTTGGGTTTGTATAAGTTTAAAACAGAATACTTGGACCTATGCATGAAGATTACGGATGGAGAATCATATTTTGGTATTGCCGAAAAGCTCAAAGAAACCAAAGCGCAGAGGGAAGCGTACATTGAAGCCTTTATTAAACCACTTAAGCCT
>JABSSK010000126.1 GCA_013214265.1 Saprospiraceae bacterium
CCCTATAACCAACAATCGAACATGTTATCATACCTGTGTTATTATAACTTTGTTTTCAAACAACTCTTCGGGTTTGAGCTTTAAACCAGGTTCGAAATGAGCAGAGATCAAACGGCGCCGAAAAACCCAGTAGATATCAACATCGCCATCGGCTTGTTTGTCTAAAACTCTGGCTTCCATGCTTGTCCTTTTGAGAGCTCGAACTCGGCGTTTTAAGGTTTATAAAATTTTCGTTCAGACAGGGATGGCATAATTTTATCACAAAAACTAGAATTTTCGTGAATTTTATTTATTCACAAAAATTTCGATATTTTTGCTTAATCTCTTGTGACAGACCTGAATGTAAAAATGAAAACCCAATATTTGAAGCATATGAACCGAATTCTAAAAAATATAAAGATGAGTTAGTTAATCAACTGAACAGAATTGACAAATCTAAACTCACTTATTGGCTTCAAAAGTATGATGAGCAAAATGGAAAAGAAACTTTGTATTTTAACATACAAGGAGATGGGTTGTGTGCAATTCTTCATTTGACAATTAACAATTGGAATAAACTGGAAGATGTTAGAGAAAAAAAAGGAGTTGGTAGAAGAGGTGCAGAATTTACTAACTTAAAATTTCAAATAAATCAAGACTCTTTATCAACTGATTTTATATATGTGACATATGACAGATTAATAGATTAAAAAAACGTGTTACAACAATTGATAACCGTAATTACGAGTGATTCGACTGTGCCCGAATCCACTCAGAATTGCTACACTTAATGACTAAAACAAAAAATATTAACTAACAACTACGGTGATACGAGACCGTTGGCAACAAGCTAAAGAAACATCTGAACTAAAATTAAAATGACTGTAATAAATACAGTCAAAGTGTACATTTTACAATTCAAACCCGTTTAACGATAATTCAGCTCAAAGTCATTTCATAAACTGTCTAAAGGTTTAATATTTACATGGTACTTCATTGTGCTGTTCCCGAATTCAAAGTTTATGAAATCAAAAAACTATTGTGCAAATTGGGTGTGGTCAATAAGTAGGCAGGTAAAATGCCTGGATAAATCATAATTGAAATTAATATGCTGGCAAACAAAGAAAAACGCATAAAATACCTGGGGTTTGACGATTTATGGTTTGCAGTCATAGGTATTGTAATTTTAAGTTTATCTGCTGCCTATATATTTTATAATCCATCAGATCGTCTTACCACTGCTGAGATCATTATAACTTTGGTAGCGTCCCTTTTTTTTTCCACTTGTGATTGGCTCATCAACAGATTCATATTAATACGTCTGCGAAAAAAATATCCCAACTTAAAGGATAGTGCCCAGCGTATTACCCTTCTCTTCCTGGGCATTTTAGCCACGGTGGTAATGGTTGATTTTATAGGGGTTAGTCTAATTTCTTTACTCTCAGAGAATGTCAGCTACAATTTTCAAGAAAGAATCAGATCATTAGTAGTAATAATTTTACTCACCATCATGATAATGGCCATTTATGAAGCTGTCTATTTTTTTATACTTCTCAAAAGATCTATCAGGGAAGAAGAACAGGCAAAGCAAGCGATTATACAAGCACAACTTGACACACTTCGTAATCAGGCTCAACCCCACTTTTTCTTCAATACGCTTAACACATTGCGCGATATTATAGACCAAAGTCCTAAAGAGGATGCAAAGCAGTTTGTAGACAAACTATCAGATATATATCGCTTTCTACTGGAATCGGGCAACACCAATTTGATTTCCCTGAAGGATGAACTAAAATTTGCAAAAGCCTATATTCACATACAATCAGAACGATTTGGAGAGAACCTAAGATTGAATTGGAACACTCCTCAAGCTCTACTACACACTATGATTGTACCTATGAGCCTCCAATTACTATTAGAAAATACAATCAAACACAATATCATTTCCAGGGCTAAGCCATTAGAAATTAACATCAATATCAAGGATGATTATATTATAGTGGATAACATAATTCAAAAAAAATCAACACAACTCCCCTCAACAAAAGTTGGGCTAAAAAATATTGAGAAGCGGTATGCTCTGATTTCCGATAGATCGGTTGAAATAGTGAATGATGGTTATAAATTTTCCGTTTCCCTCCCACTATTAAAAGATAGCACAATAAAAGAATAACTATGAAAATTTTAATCATCGAAGATGAAATCCGGGCTGTGAGCCAATTACAACTTATGCTAAAAGCTTGTGACTTCAATTTCGAGTTATTAGATATTATTGACACTGTTGAAGATGCTGTCCTATGGTTTCAAAAAAATAATACCCCTGACCTCGTGTTTATGGATATCCAATTGGCCGATGGATTAAGCTTTGAAATTTTTCAAAAAACAGCGGTGGACGCTCCAATTATTTTTACAACGGCCTTCGATCAATATGCCATTCAGGCCTTTAAAGTGAATAGTGTCGATTATTTGCTAAAACCCATTCAAAAAGATGATTTAAACCGAGCTATTGATAAATTCCTTAGGTCGAATAAACCTTCCACTGTAGATGCTTCTATTTTAAAGCAACTGCTCAGTGACCTGCAAGCACCCCCTGAAAGAGAAGGATTGTTAGTTAAATCGGGCAACGGGTTTGTACAGGTTAAAATATCAGAATTACTCTACTGTAATTCTGAGGACAGCATCACTTTTGGTGTTACTCTTGACAAACGCTTTATTATTGAAGAAACAATAGATGAGCTATTCGGTACTTTGGATCAAACAAAATTCTTCAAAATCAATCGCGGTCAAATCGTAGCTAAATCAGCTATTCAGAAAATAGATCCTTACTTCAACCATCGGGTCAAACTTTCTATTGCCAATCCAAGAGATCAAGAATTTATTGTAAGTAGGCCAAAAACCACCGATTTCAAGAATTGGATGAACAAGTAGCATAACACTTACAATTCAACCAATCAAAACGATAATCCAGCAAAAACAGCTTTCTTGGAGGTACGATTAAATTGATATTGACAGCATATTAATTTAACACATAGAAAAAATGAAAACTCTTAGAAAAGTAATCTTCGTATCCATTTTATCTTTATTTCTTTTATTCTCGAACGGTCAATATGCTGTCTTTTTTGCCATTTGGATTGCCACACCCATGCTTCTTTTTGCTGTTCGAAAATTAAAAAGATGGCAAGGCTTCTTATTTGCGTTTTTAACCTTAGGGATAAGCTGTTATATAGGTTTTGATGTCATGCCATTCTTACCCGTTGCTATATCAATTGTTATTAGTGTAATTTTTAGTGTATTTGCCTCTTTACCCTACTTAATTGATTCTTTTTTTTCAAAAAAGAGAGGTTCATTTCTGAGTACATTAATACTTCCCTGTTCTGCAGTTTTATTAGAATATGCTTATCACCTGATTAATCAATATGGTAATTGGGGTCATTTCGCCTATTCGCAACAATCACAGCATCTTTTGCTTCAATCTATTTCCGTTTTTGGAATGGGTTACATCACTTTTTTAATTAGTTGGTTTGCCTCGGTTAGTAATTGGGTTTATGAACAGCGAAACAACGGGGAAAATATAAAAAAGGGAGTACTTGCTTATAGTCTTGTTTTGGGCTTGACAATAATGTATGGCGGCTATCGCGTAGCATTTCAGAAATCTAATTCCGAAACTGTTCGGGTAGCTTCTATTTCTGCATTGGATAGTCTTAAAGTCTTTGTCGATATTCAAGGATTGAATAATAAAGAAACTGAAGATGATGTGAAGATTGAAACCCGGAGAAATGCTTCGAAGCTAAATCAAAATTTATTTGACAGAAGTATCGCACAAGCGCAGGCTGGAGCTAAAATAGTTTTTTGGGCAGAAGGCAATGCAGTCATATTAAAAGAAGATGAAAATGAACTCTATGAAAAAGCTAGTGAAATAGCTTTGGAACAAAATATCTATTTAGGTTTGGGAGTAGCGGTAGTGGACCCGACTAATAGCAAATTCCTTGAAAATAAATTTGTTGTATTTGACCAGTCTGGCAATAAAGTGATTGATTATTGGAAAGGTATCTCAGTTCCGGGTGGCGAAGCTGAAGTCAGTAATAATAAGGCTACTGGAATTCAAAAGGTAATAACACCGTATGGAACAATTGCAGGAGCCATATGTTTTGATTTAGATTTTCCTGATTATCTGAAACAAGCAAAGGGTTCTGATATTCTTTTGGCACCAAGCAATGATTGGAAAGAAATTGACCCAATTCATACAGATATGGCAAAATTCAGAGCGATTGAACAAGGATTTAATTTGATTCGTCAAACCAGCTTCGGTTTATCTGCAGGAATTGATTATACAGGAAAAACAATTAGTGAAATGGATCATTTTACCGATAATGATAAAACACTAATAACACAACTACCAACAAAAGGAGTTCATACTATATATTCTATGATTGGAGATAGTTTCATTGTTTTTTGTTTACTCCTATTTGTTTTGACAGGCATAATCCTTAAAAAACGGGAAACAGTTAGTTAAAAAAACCAGTCACTTTCTTTAAAACTAGGCTGAACAGTATAAAGCCAGTTACCAACAATGTATATGAAAAATAGCGGTTTAGTACTTCAATCAAAGTTAGTTCTGTCAATTTACAATCAGTGCTAACCCTAAATTAAGGGCATAAAAATCCACTACTTTTCATATACTAGACCGTTGGGGGTAATGAAAAAAGAAAACAAAAAATGACAAAAGAAAGAGTATCATTTAACGGATTAAAAATATTGATTTTCATATCTCTAACTTTTATCATATCCTCTTGCAATGGGCAAAAAAATGAGACTAATGCTCAATCCGTTTTACTACCCCAAAGTCCAAGCTTCCCAAAAGAGCAGATAAGCCAAGTTGTAAGAATGATGTTTCAAGATAGCAGAGGTGACATCTGGTTTGGAGGAGAGGGTGGTGTATTTAGATTTTCTAATAGATTGCTTACCCATATTGATAGCATAAGAAGTTCTTCGGGTAGAAGGGTTACAATAAAAGATATTGCGGAAGATAATGATGGGACAATTTGGATTGGACATACGGATGGGGTTAGTAGTGTAGATGGAGAAAAAGTTACAAATTATTACGAATCTAATGGATTAATAAGCAACGATGTATGGTGTGTTGCTACGGATAAAGACAATCAAGTATGGATTGGAACCATTGAAGGCGTCTGTAAATTTGATGGAAATGATTTTACGCCCTTTGAACTCCCAGAAGGTATAAAAGATACGACAGTTGGTGTTTCGAGCACTAAAATGATTCACAACATTATGGAAGATAGTAGAGGTAGAATTTGGTTTAGTACTAATGGAGGGATTTATTTAAAAGATAAAAACTCTTTAACAAACCTGTCTGAAAAGGATGGTCTCCATACCCCTTTTGTGAATGAGGTGATAGAGACAAAGAGAGGGGATTTCTTGATTTCTACTTCCAAAGGGCTCTATAAATATCAGAAAGGTATCATTACAGATATAACAGGTAGTTTGTTTGAAGAAACAAAAGGAACAGGAAGCATAATTGAAGATTCAAACGGAGGTATTTGGTTTAATTGCTCCAGAAGTATATACTGTCTAAAAAATGCTGATCTAACTGAATATCGTATTTCAGAAGGGAATTATGGGCCACTTACCTTCCAAATTTATGAAGACCAAAAAAGAAGACTTTGGTTTGTAGGATATGGTGGTGCCTTCCGATTGGAAAACGAGGAATTTATCAATGTTACAAAAAATGGACCTTGGTAAAAGAATACGAACGCAGAACAATGTATATGAAATCATAGCTCCCATTAGGTCGCTACGTTTCATATACTAACCGTTACCATTAATTGATAAAATGAATAGAATTCCTTTACTTTTTTGCATTCTAATTTTCTCATTGAACTGCTATTGCCAGAAAGATTCATTTTATAATCAAGTTCAATTGGGAGAATATAAGGTTGGTTATTGTGACACAATTATATTTGATGATAGTCTCAACTATTCACAATTTAACTATAAAGGAGCTGCTCCAGTCTTTGTTCAGATATGGCACCCATTTGTATCAAAAGAGAATAGAAACTGCATAACATACGGTGATTTTAAGTCTCCTAAAATCCCTCCAGAACTCGAAAAAATTTATAATGAATTATCAATCCGGTTGGACTCTGCATTTATAAGATATAATATTTCTGAAGAATACAAAACATGGAAGGAAATTGACTACAAGACTTTTTCACATGAAGAAGTCTTGGCTGAACTAAAGACCCAAAAAACCCAATCATCTTTAAAAAAATTAAAACAGGACACCAACTTTCCTGTTATTGTCTATCACCACGGAAACCAAGGCCCTTCTGACGAAAATTATTTGATGGCAGAATACTTTGCGTCAAGAGGATACATATTCATTTCAGCAAATTTTGAGTTACCCTTTGCCAATCACACTTTTGGATATAGAGAAGGAGACATAAAAAAGCCCAATACTTCAACACCAAAAAAGTTAATTGAATTTGCGAAATCTGTCTCCAGTTCCGAACAGTTATTTTATGTTGGACATAGCTATGGTGCACAGGTTGGTTTTTGCATACTATATGAGGAGGGATTGGCTGATGCTTTCGTAAGCATGGAGACAACAATGGAGTTTAGGTGGCCTATTAAACCATTAGAGCATGTAAAAAACACATGGCCGGTACTATATCATACGATGATAGAGCATCAAAAAGACTACCAGCTTCCAATACTGATGATGGCTAATACAAGAGAGAACCCGCCCTTTAGTTTTTTCAATGAACTGTTTAAAGATTTAAATCATCTATCTACAATACAGGTGTCTTCCAAGAAAGCTTTTGGGCACGAAAGTTATACATCAGTTTATTTTTTGAGATATCTGAACAGAAAAATCTATAAACAACCCGATTCGAATCGATTGAAAGGTCAACTTAAAATGTATATTCAAAATCTCAAGCTGATTGAATCTTTTCTAAAAAACCAACTTACAAATCAAGAATTGAAATTAAATGAATTCAAGAAGAATTATTTTATAGAAGAAAAAAAGTAAAAATACTAACAATATATAAGCGGCATTAAAACGACCGCTTATACTAGACCGTTAGCAGCAATATAAAATGATGCAAAGATTCTTAATATTCTTATTCTTGACCCTTTCAACCTTTCTCACTTCGTATGGACAGACAAAACAAGAAAAGATTTCGTCACTTCTGAATGAAATAAAAGAATCCATAAATAATTTACCTAAACCACCTGACAATTATTTTGACAGTAAATATGATTTTGTATTCGATGATAGTGAATACTTAATCACTGTTACTGATATCCATTTTGAAAAAGGCACCAAAAAGAAAAGAAAAGACTTCAATATTTATACTTTCAAATTATCTGACTTAGACCCAAATGCAATTCTTCTAGTAGAAGATTCTTCCAATAACACCGTTGAAATAAGATTTTTTACAATGAATAATATAGCGGCTATTACTCAAAGAGTATCAGTCAGCGGAAAGATTAGGTCTACCTCTTATCAAGATAGGATGACTTTAGGAAAGTGGGATACACCTTCAGTTCTGATTGAGATAGAGAAAATTAAAAAGCTTTTTTCAAAGGTAATTCTTAGTTATTATAATGGCAAACTTCCTGAAGCAATAAGTACTGATACTGGTCCTTTAAAATTTTTCAGTGTACAGAACGCTTCAGAAGAAATAAAAGTTATTGAAATAAAACAACCAAAGGATGAATCAGAAGCGATCTATACAATAGTTGAGAAAATGCCATTATTTGATGGTTCAAATAACCAAAAGGAGTCTACTGATTTGGTAAATGCTTATCTAAAACAGAAGGTAAAAGACGAAGAATTCAATGTAAAAGGTATTGTTTATATAAGTTTTATTGTTAATCAAAAAGGCGAAACTGAAAATGTCGAAGTTTTGAGAGGAATCAACCCGAATTGTGACAATAAAACTATTAAATACATTGAAGACATGCCGAAATGGACACCGGGCGAGCAAAGAGGGAAAAAAGTTAAAGTCAAATATACCTTACCAATAAAAATAAAGCTGCTAACACGCTGTATAGTGCATTGTGGGCTTAGCAGAGTAGTTAGCAGCTTCTACTCTATTTAAGGGTCGCAAAATCCGCTAGCGGATTTTGTAAAAGGGCAAAATAACAAAACCGCCAAAGCGGTTTTTGCTAAGTGCTAAACTTCAAAGTGTATCTTTATAAAATCCACAACGGCACCATACAGTAAACGTTATCTCTCATTTGAAATATTCTATATAAAATATGAATGAATTGAAAAATGAAATTAAAATTGAAAGCGTATTTCCCAACCAAGATTTATCTTACTTTGTTAAAGAATTTTTCTACTTACATATTGATAGTAATATTGAACAAACCATTATTGCCGTTGATGACGGATGTTATGATTTTATGTTTTATAGGGAAAAATACGCTACACTGGAATACGAACATACACATTCGGTAAAAATCAGCAATCACTTTTTCACAGTTCATCAATTGAACCCTCCACTAAAGTATCGATTTGGAAAATCGGTTTATTATTTTGGTATAAAAGCTCAACCTTGGATGAATAGTTTCTTTTTCCCTAGTCATTCTGAAAAGGGAATCCTCGACCTTGAAAAGATGTATGCTCATCAAATATCCGAAACACAGTCGGCTATTTTTGCGGATATGTCTTTCAAAGAAAAGGTTGAGGTCGCAAAGAAATTCATTACTCATATCAAGCCTGACTTTAACAAAAACCTGGATCTAGTAAAACAGGTTTGTGAGGAAATATATAAAAGAAAAGGAATGATTACCGTCAATGAACTATCAGACACATTCAAAATCAACAGGCAAATACTCAATAAAATCTTTAAAGAACACGTAAACTATACTCTTAAAAAATTTATTATAACAGTCAGAATGATGAGCCTGGCAAAATTTAGAATAAACAATCCTGATTCTTCTTTGACTGAGATTGCACTTGAATTTGGCTATTTTGACCAAGCACATTTTAATTATGATTTTAAAAGAATCAGCGGCGTTTCGCCCAGGGAATTCTTCAAAAACCTACCTCCTTTTTTCCATAGACACAGGAATTAACGGGTTCTACCATTTTTACAATTTTCTCCCATTTCAGTATGATAAATTTGTGCTATAAATTTTTATGTATGAATAAAACACTCTTCTTATCGGTTCTCACTTCTCTCTTATTACAAGGATGTGTTAGTAGCAAAAGATTCTCTAATACGACTCTTGTTGAGACAACGCCTTTAAAGCATCAAAAGTATACAGGTCAATGTTGGAGTTTTGCTTCCACTTCCCTATTAGAAGCAGAATCCATGAGGTTAGGTTATGAAATTCCAGAACTATCCTCCTTCTATTTTGTATACCTTAATTATTTAGATAATGCTGAAGATTATGTAAAAAACAAAGGTACTTCGCGTTTGAATAGAGGTGATCTTACATTTTCTGTATTGGAAGTTTTTGAAAAGTACGGTGCAGTTCCTGAATCAGTTTATAGTGGAAATTTAGCTAATGTTACATCTAAAAAACAAATGATGAATCGATGGAAGGAAGAAGATGAAATGAATGCTTTGATAAAACAAAAGTTAGATTCTTTGATTAAAATAAACGCAAGTGTAGGCAAATCATTAGAAATCGTCGAAAATATATTAATCGACTATATTGGTGAGGTTCCCAAGAGTTTCATTTTTCAAGGAAAAACAGAAACTCCTAAAACATTTGCTAAGAAATTTTTGCCTCTAGCCCCTGAGAATTATATAGAACTAACATCTTATAATCACCATCCATTCTACAAAAAAGTCATGCTTGAAATTCCTGCTAATTGGAGATTTAAAAAGTATCTGAATTTACCTATTGACAGCTTTATGAACACAATAGACAATGCTTTAAATAGTGGTTATAGTTTGGCATGGGATGGTGACATCGGTGGTGGTGATAGGGATGGTTTTACAGATAGTGGTTATGTACGAGTGAAAGGTGAATATGAAGACGAAAAACTCATATCTCAAGAACAACGTCAAAGTGCTTACAAAAGGGGAACAACACGTGATGAGCACAACATGCATTTAGTTGGATATACATATGATCGTAAGGGCGAAAAATTCTATATTCTAAAGAATACTTGGGGCAAAAACAGAGGAATAGATGGATCTTATTATTTATCAGAAAACTATTTTAGATTAAGGACTATTTCTGTAACTGTTCACAAAGACGCATTCCCACCAAAGGTCAAATCAAAAATCGAACATTAAAAACGAGAGATAACAACGTATATAAAAAATAGCTGTTTTAGTGCTTAAACAAAAATGAGTTTTATACATTTAAGGTCAGTATTAATCCGAAAAGTTAATGCCTAAAAATCCGCTACTTTTCATATACAAGACCGTTGGTAATCATTTAAAAACGAAAACTTAATGAAAAAATTTAGACTCTGGTTAATTGTATTTGCAGTAGTAATAATTATTGGACAACTAATTTTGACTGACTATCACGATTTAAGTTGGTCAAATAATGCAGGAAGTTATTTAGGAATAATATCAATGATTTGTTTAATTATGTCAATGATTTTATCAAATCGACATGAAAGCAAACAGGAAAATTAACATGTGAGGAGAGAAATTACAATTTATTCTGAAGAATTGATACGGAAACTGACTAATTACATATGGTTATGACTATCTGATAAATGAAAAAAAACGAAATGCCAACAAGGTATATAGCAAATAGGGTGTTCAGTAGTTCACGAAAGTTCAGTGCCATTAACCAACACCGCCAGATCGTTGATTTGGCTTTAAAATAACTAAGTTAAAAACAAAATACAACGCTTTGGCTCAGTGCAAACCTGAAAGTTTATCGCTTTCTACTGCCCTACTTGCCATATACTAACCGTTGCACGCAATGTGGTAAGATCAAATGAAATAATACACAATTATTCCTTTCAAAGCTGGAAAAAAACAAAAACAATTACCTTATTCAAAAGCTTTTAGAATGCTAAATGTAGATGGAAAGATTGATTTTAATGAGTTGTCTAGATTCATAGGTAAAAATTGGACAATTGTTTTTGTTATAATTGTGATCTTTGTAATCGGATACTATATTTATGATCCATCAAAGCACGTAAATAATGAGAATATCACTAATACAGAGAACTTAGAAAGCATAAAAAATGATACTCTTGTTAAGAGCGAAAAAGTAGACGAAAATGTGAATCAGAGAAGAAGTTCCAATGCTTCACCCGAAGAAAATCGATCGAGAAGTAAATTAAATGACCCAGCTAGTGAACAAGGGCAAGGAGTTGTTATTAGGTTTCTTGATGAAAAAACTATGGAACCGATTGAGGATATTTCAATAACTTCAACAGAAGTATCAATAAATAGTACAACTAACCACCATGGAGAAATAACGATTCCTGATTCTGTCGCTGAAAGCTTTGGACAGTATAATGCGATTACTATTTTAGTTTCTCATCCGCAATATCGTAATGAGCAATTAGTGGTTTCATTATCAGAAAATCAAATCTTCAAATTAAAACCTGAATGAATGTTGCGTTTTTTTCTTCTTCTAATAATTAATGGAATTTTATCGAAAATCCAGTTTGCTTCGGTAAAGCGACGCAAAAGCATTATTTATTTATTTCTGTCTATGTTGCATAGATTTTGTTGACCAGCATGGTTTAAATCCTTACTCCTTTTCCCAATCTTTTGATATCAAAAAGAAATTCGGACTTCTTGAACTATCTCAACTCGTTTACGCCGATGACCATACTCGCATTAATAGGACGCTCTCGGGTG